>JAGQIY010000444.1 GCA_020430865.1 Myxococcales bacterium | reverse complement strand
CGCTTGATGGGCGCCGGGATGGCCTGGAAGGCGCGCAGAATCAGGTTGAGCACGTCGACGAGCGTGCGGACGCTCGGCTTGAACACGGCAGCAAACGGCTCGCCGAGGACCACCGCGAACGTCTGCAGCGTGCCCTGGAGCAGCGTCTTCTGGCCTTCGAAGGTGTCGAGGAGCTGTTCGCGGAAGCGCGCGGCGGTCCCCTGGGCGCCGCCCATCTCGTCTCGCAGCGCGGCGATGGCCTCGGCGCCGCGGAGGGTGACCTGCTGCCCGTCGCGCATCGTCGTGAAGCTCGCAATCAGGATGGCGTTGAAGGCCAAGAGGCCGCGGGCACCGAAGGCCGTGACCACCCGGCGGTTCCGCTCTTCGTCGCTCATGGTCGCCGTCGCCTGGGCGAAGTCGTTCATGATGTCGACGATCGAGCGCATCTGCCCCGTCTGGTCGTCGAAGACCTTCACGCCCGCGCTCGTGATCGCCTGCTGAGCACGGCTCTCGGCGCCGACGCGACGGACGGACTCGCGGAAGGCGGTGGCCGAGCTCGACGCGTCGATGTTGCGGTTGCGGAGCAGGCCCATCGTGATCAGCACGTCATCGAGGCCCTGGCTGAAGACCGCACCGGTGGCCGCAGCCTTCGATAGGCCGGCCTCGAAGTCTCGGGTCTGGAAGTTGGTGAGGCGCGTGATCCGCAGCAGCTTGTCAGTGACGCCCGAGGCTTCTTCCGCAGCGAAGCCGGAGGCGTTGAGCGTGCCGACCACGGCCTCGGCTGCTTGGGCGACGCCGAGCTGGCCGAGTGAGCCGGCGGCAAGATCGAGCACCGGCACCAGCGTGCGCGTCGCCTGTTCGGCGGTCTGGCCTGCGGTCGCCAGGGACTGGAGGCCCGCGACCGCTTCATCGGGAGAGAACTGCGTCTCAATGCCGGCCCGGATCGCGGCATCGCGGAGCATGGCGAGCTCTCGGGTCGTTGCCCGGGTGACGGCTCCGACCGCGGCGAGGCCCTGCTCGAAGCGCCCCGCTGCATTCGCGAGCGAGAGCGCACCGGCGACCGCTGCCGCCCCGGCCGTGAACACCGCAAGACCGATGCCGAGCTGCCGGAAGGCACCAGTGAGACGCTCAGTTCCCCCGGTGACACGTTCGTCGAGGCTCGAGAAGCGGCGCTCGAGCCCGGCCATCTTGGCGGACGCAAGGTCGCGCGCGGTGAACACGAAGCCGAGGCCGAGGTTGTTGAGCGCCACGGCCTACGACCTCCGCTTTCCGGCCTTCTCGATCTCCTTCGCCTCGCGCGAGCGCTGCTGGCCGATGCGCTCGAGGAACCAGTCACGATCAGAGGTGGTCATGGCGAGCACCTCCGACAGGCTCGCGCCGAGGCCCGAGCCGCCGTGCTGTCGCCAGCACATCTGGAAGATGCCTTCGCGCCAGCCATCGAGCTCTACCCGCGGAAGGAGCTGCTCCGGTCCCGCCGTCTCGCCGTCCGCTCCTTCCCCGGCATGAAGAAGCTCCGATCGAAAGGGAGGTCCACCTCCTGCGTCCCGAAGCACTCGGCGCACTCGACTTCGATCGCCGTGTCGACGCCGCAGTCGACCCGATCGAACTCATCGACCAGGAAGTCGGCGTCCTGTAGGCTCAGCTCCTCGATGAAGCGCTTCTTCTCGCGCGGCTCGACACCCTCGACCTCGAGCACGCGGAACGCGAGCATCGCGGAAAGCAGCTGGTCACCTGCGCTGCGCCGGAGCGCCGGCAGCTTGCGCTCATCGGCGCCGGTGAGGAGCCGGAACCAGACCTTCTTTCCGGCGTCGGGCAGCGTCGTCTCGAAGCGGTTCCCGGCGAGCAAGGACGCCCGGCTCTCGTCCGTCAGGGCCCGGCATGGGAGCTCGCCGAGGTCGAGCTCCCACTCGATCTTCGCGCGGCAAGCATCGTTCTGGCAGTTGATGGCGAACGCGTACGTCGGCCCGTAGGTGAGCGCGCGGATCTGGAGCAGCGCGTAGAACCGATCGCCCTGCAGCACCAGGCCCCAGTCGATGGGCTTGTCGCCGAAGTCGTAGGGCCCGGCATCGAGCGTCTCCTCCCAGCAGGCGGCGAGCAGCTCGTCGACCTGTCCGCCGGACTTGGCGAGCCGCCGATCGGCCAGGACCCGCTCCTCGCGGACCTTCATGCCGCGAATGCGGCCGCTGAGCCCCGTCGGGCAGGTGATGATCTCGGACATCGGCGCACGCCTCCTGGAGATGGGTCTTCCAGGGAGGCAAAGCGCCGGGCGTCAGGGGTGGGGACAGGGGAAGGATGCAGCGCGGCAGATGGCTGTGCCGACGGTCCTTCACGACCATTTCGGCCCTTCGGCTTGGGAGCTAACGCGGGTACGATGGTCCCGAGAGGTCTTAGCCCTTGGTCGAGCGCCCTAAAACACCAGTGCCGGTTGCCATGCGCGCATCGCTGTCGCCGACCCAGTTCACGGCGCTGGTCTTCGACGGCCTACGCTTGGACAGCACCCTTGATCGATACTTCGACTGGATCGAGGGAAAGGGCGCCTACTCGAAGCGTCGACGAGCAAGGGACAGCCAAGGAATCCCGTCTCCCCTCGACCGCGCGGCTCTCTCGGCAGGCGCAACCATCACTGGCGACCGCGGCAGCGAGATCGCGACACGCCGTGGCGATCGCGAGGTTCTACTTCGGTTCGTTCACCGAGATGACCAGCTGCCTGAGGTGT
>JAGQIY010000443.1 GCA_020430865.1 Myxococcales bacterium | reverse complement strand
TCTGGGTAGACGGATGCACAATCAATGACGAAAATCAGCACCACGACCCCGACGCATAGCTCCCCTCGCATCATCTCGGCCATGCTAACCGCCGTACGGCAACTCCACAGGGAAATTCGAGACTATCAGGCAAGAAAGGCGTATCCGCGGGCGTGAGTCCGCACGCACGTCGACGCCATGTGTCAGAGCAAAGACTGGCCAGCTGGACTGGGGCTGGGGTCAGGCCCAAGTCACCAGCACGCTCGCGCCCGTTGGCAGCGACTGCTCCAGCCCGGCTTGCACGTCCTTGCCGTGCGCGGCCTCGACCACTGCCCGGAACCCCCAGGCCGCCGACTCGTGCGCCAGGACGTTGTACAGGTGCGGAGGGTGAGTCAGCACCAACCTCGCCCGATTTTTTTCCGCGTGCAAAGTCAGGTGGACTCCACGATGGATCAGCCCCCACCCTGCCTTTGCCCCGCGCAATAGCAGGCCGGGCGACGCAACGGACGCCAGCGCTCGGTACATCGGCGAGCTGGTCAGAGACCGGTTGGCCTGATAGGTACGGCGCAACATCTCGTCGCTGCTGAGTCCAAGGCCGTCGGCGATCGCCAGGTGGGCGGCGACGAAATGGACCTCGGGGATCCAGGAGTTCGCGCTGGGTGGGTCACGCAGCAGCTCCCCGAGGGCCCCATCGAAGTCCAGGCCAGTCAGCGGCGGACAGGCGCCCACGAGCGCACGCAACAGCGATGCCTTCACCTCATAGTCCGGATACGAATCCAGGCCACGGGGTAGCTTTCCCAAGTAGCTGGCGAGGCGTCCCGTCACGCGGGCACCAGCGTACACGGGTCTGCCGGTCCTGGGCGGAGTGGAGGCGCTGAGCATGAGCGTTCGTTCCCCGAACGGCAGCGCGCCGCGAGACCGTAGCGAAAAGGCACGACGCCGGTTTGCTCCGGACGCGCAAAGCGACTAACCCCCGCCCCGTGATCAGCATTTCCAACCTCGCCAAGGGCTTTGGACCGCGGACGTTGTTCGCCAGCGTCAGCCTGCAGCTCGATGCGGGTAACTGCTACGGCCTGGTAGGTGCGAACGGCGCCGGCAAGACGACCTTGCTGAAGATCCTGATGGGCGACGAGCCGGCCAGCGATGGCAGCATGACCTTCGCCAAGAACGCGCGAGTCGGTGTGCTGCGCCAGGACCGCTTCGAAGACGACAGTCAGCGCATCCTGGACTGCGCCATGAAGGGGGACCTGGAGGTCTACGAAGCGCTGCGCGAGCAAGAGACCTGGGACGAGGACTCCCACATCGACCCCGAGCGCATCGCGCACATCACGGAGGTGATCTCCGCGGGCGACGGCTACACGCTAGAGTCACGGGCGAGCCAGGTCCTCGTCGGTCTGGGCATCCCGGACGACGCGCTGACCCGCCCGCTCTCTACCCTGAGCGGCGGCTTCAAGCTGAGGGTGCTCCTGGCTCAGGTGTTGGTGAGTCGCCCGGACATCTTGCTGCTCGACGAACCGACGAACCACCTCGACATCCTCAGCATTCGCTGGCTCGAGGGCTTCCTGAAGGCCTACAAGGGTTGCGCAGTGGTGATCAGCCACGACATCCGTTTCCTGGACGCGGTGTCGACCCACATCCTCGACGTCGACTACGGTACCGTCACCGCCTACAAGGGGAACTACGCAGCGTTCGGCGTCCAGAAGGAAGAAACGCGAATCCGCAAGGAATCGGAAATCGCGAAGAACGAGCGCATCATCGCCGAGAAGAAGGCCTTCGTCGAGCGCTTCGCCGCAAAGGCAACCAAGGCACGCCAGGCGCAGAGCCGCGTGAAGCAGATCGAGAAGATCCAGATCGAGGAGCTGCCAAAGACGAGCCGTCGCTACCCCAAGTTCAGCTTCAAGCAGAGGCGCCCCAGCGGGAAGGACGTCCTGGAGGTGGAAGGCCTGTGCAAGGCGTATGGCAGCAAGCAGGTGTTGAAGGGGGTCGACCTGCGCATTCGCCGTGGAGAGCACGTGGCCGTGATCGGCGCCAACGGACTCGGCAAGTCCACCCTGCTGAAGATCCTGGTGGATCGCCTCGAGTCTGACGCTGGCAAGTTGAACTGGGGCCATGAAGTCCAGATCGGGTACTTCGCGCAGGACCACAAAGACCTGTTGTCCGATCCAAAGCAGAGCGCTCTCGATTTCCTTTGGGATACGTGTCCTCAGGAGGGCACGAGCTACGTGCGCGGCATGCTCGGCCGCGTGTTGTTCAGCGGTGAAGAGGTCGAGAAGCCCCTCGAGGCCCTCAGCGGTGGCGAGGCCGCGCGCCTCGTCTTCAGCCGGATGATGGTGCAGCAGCCCAACGTGCTGGTGCTCGACGAACCCACCAACCACCTGGACCTGGAGTCCATCGAAGCCCTGGTCGGCGCGCTGAAGGACTACGACGGCACGCTGCTCTTCGTCAGCCACGACCGCTGGTTCGTCGATCAGCTGGCCTCGCGGGTGATCGAGATCCGCGCCGACGGCATCGTCGACTTCCCGGGCACCTACGCGGAGTTTCTGGAGCGCGAGGGTGACGACCACCTGGACGTCGATCAAGTGGTGCTCCGAGCGAAGACCGAGAAGGAGCCGAGAGGCGACGGCAAAGCAAAGCCAGCGCCCCCCTCACCCCCGCCCGATCCCGACGCTGGACTGAGTCACGAAGAGCGACGACGCCGCGCAAACCGTCGCAAGGCCCTGCCGAAGAAGCGGGACGAGCTGATGAGTCAGATCGAGACGACCGAGGCTCGGAAGGCCGAGATCGAGGCGAAGTACTGCGAGCCTGGGTTCTTCGAGCAGACCCCGGAGGCTCAGGTGAATCAGCTACGCCGGGAGGAAGCGGAGATCGAGAGTCGACTCGACCGCTTGATGACGGAGTGGGAAGAGGTCGAGAGCGAGCTGAGCGAGCTCGGCCTGGCCTAGCGACTCTCCCGCCTCGACCCAGGCGCGGCTCAAACGTGCTATTCGAGGCAGCATGTCGACGGACGCTTCTCGCAAGCCCATCCCAAGCAACCCCGAGATCACCGAGCTCGAAGGGGCACCGGAGATGGAGATGCTGGACACCGGCGATCGCCCCACGTTGGAGCTCCCTCCGATCCGACTTCACGACGCAGCGCCAATGAGTGAATACCAGCGCTACATCAAGCAGCTCGAGGAGCATCACGGCTGGAGTGACGTGAGCCTGATCGAGAACTGCTTCCTGATGGGTGAAGAGGTTGGCGAGCTGTTCAAATCCGTGAGGAAAGTAAAGGGTTTCTACGACCAGGCCGAGGCCCCGACGGAGGAGCGGGCCGAGCTGGTGGCCAACGTGGGCGAAGAGATCGTGGACGTCCTGAACTACCTGCTCGCGATCGCCAATCGCCTGGACATCGACGTCGAGCGAGCATTCATCGAGAAGAACACCAAGAACCTGAGCCGTAGCTGGAAGGCCTGAAGGAACGTATGGGATGAGCTACCCGCGCCTGCGTATCGAGTACTGCACCCAGTGCCGGTGGCTGTTGCGGGCTTCGTGGCTCGCTCAGGAGATCCTGACCACGTTCCCGACCGAGCTCGCGGAGGTTGCGTTGAGGCCAGGCGTGGGCGGCGTGTTCGAGATCGCCTACGTCGGGAGCGAACAAGCCACTCCCGAGGTGCTCTTCTCGCGGGCAGAAGCGGGTCGCTTCCCCGAGCCCAAGGAGATCAAGCAGCTGGTGAGGGACCGAGTCGACCCGGAGCGCGACCTCGGGCACTCCGATCGCAGCTAATCCACACGGGAATCGAGGAGTGCTCGGTTCCTCGCGTTTCCACCTGCAGCACTGGAGACGTTCGCGAGCTTCCATCACGTCGACTCTCCGAGGCCTCCTCGGCTATGCTCCCGAGTCATGAAGCGAGGGCTCTGGCTGGTGCTGGGAACGTCGTTCGCGATCGGCGTCGGCTGCGGCGGATCCGTCTCCGAGAGCGACGATCTGTCCGGCGGCGGCAGCAGCGGCGCCACGGGAACCGCCGGTGCGGCGGGAACGGGGGGCGCTCCGGAGATTGACTGCACCAGCTTGGGAGAGCCGGACTGCGCTGGAGAGAACGCTTGCGTCGCTGTGTGGCGAAACGACCAGATCGTGGAGATGGCTGGACCGCCGCCGCCAGAGCTGGGCGGCTCAATCGAGGATCCCTGCTGCATCGGCTGTGAGGAACCTGAGTGCGTCGGCTGTCATCAGCCGCGGTTCGTGGGCTGTCGGTTGCGCGCCAGCGCCTGCAAGCAACTGGACGGTGAACTCTGCGGCTACCTCGAGGCCGACGCCTGCGCTGCCGAGTGAACCCAGGCTCGTCCCCGTTCCCCGAGAAACGGCACGGAAACTCTCGGCATCGCAAGTCCGTCGCGGTCTGCAGGCTCTCCACTGTTAAGCTGTCCGAGGAGCTGCGCGCGGCGAGTCGAATCGCCGCCCGACCGCTCGGCGACGACGATGGGCGACGAACTCCGGATCGGTGACTATCTGGCTCACGACCGCCTGGGACAGGGCGGAATGGGCGTCGTTTATCGCGCGACCCACCGCGGCTCGGGCAGGCGCGTGGCGCTGAAGACGGTGCACGCGGCGAACGAGTTCGCCTTTGCCTCGCTACGCCGCGAAATCCACGCCCTGTCGCGGGTGAACCACCCGGGCATCGTCCGCGTGCTCGATCAGGGCGTTCACGAGGGGTTGCCCTGGTACGCGATGGAGCTCATCGAGGGGCAAACCCTGCTGAGCCACGTGTTCGACTCGGCGGCGTTCCCTCGACCTCCGTCCTCGGGGGTCTGGGCAGCGGAGACCATCACCGACGAGCCCGTGTCTGTATCGCCCGAGAGCTTCGCCCCGACCCAGATCGCCGACAGCCATGCCCTGGGCCTGCTGCCGCTCGCCGCCGAGGCAGCGCACGGTGGGGCACCTCGGAACCCGCCGCTCGCTCTCCCCCCGATCCTCGATCGGCTCCAGGCTGCCTTGCCCATTCTCTCCCGGCTCTGCTCCGCGCTCGCGTTTCTCCACGGAGAAGGCATCGTGCATCGGGATCTGAAGCCGGAGAACATCATCATCCGTGGCGATCAGATGCCGGTACTGGTGGATTTCGGCATCGCCTCGGAGTTCTCCGGCTCACGGGGGAGAGATGCACTCGCAGACGCCAGCACTGCGATGGGAACAGCCGCGTACATCGCACCGGAGCAAGTGCGCAATGAACTGGTCGACGCCCGCGCGGACCTGTACTCGCTCGGCTGTATCCTCTACGAGCTGATCAGCGGACGCCCACCTTTCCTCGCGGATTCCGTGAGCAACCTGTTGCGCGCGCAGCTGTATGAACCACCAGCGCCCCTGTTCGAGCTGGTCCCGGATACGCCCCCGGTGCTGAACGATCTGGTGATGCGCCTCCTCGCCAAGCACCCCTCGCGTCGCCTTGGCTACGCTCTGGACGTCAAGCGCAGCCTGAGCGAGCTGTTTCGAGACGCTGTGCCGTCCTCGATTGGACCAGCGCCCTCGGCCTACCTGTATCAGCCAGAGTTGAGCGGGCGCGACCGCGAACTCGAGGCGATGCGAGCGGTGACCGACGCGGCTTCGGCGGGGTCGGGTGGCGTATGCTTCGTGAGCGGAGAGAGCGGTATAGGCAAGACACGCCTGCTGCTCCAGCTGATGCGCGAACCGGCACGTCAGGGTGCGCGCATCATCGCCTGCGGCGCGCAACCCCAGCGCGGGGAGGGCGGACTCGCGAGCCTGGCCACGCTGCGACCTCTCCTGGCCCAGCTGGCGGACTACTGTCAGTCCCAGCCAGCGGAAGCCGAAGCGCTGCTGGGCAGCGCCCGCGCGTCGCTCGGCGTGTTCGAGCCACGCCTGCTCGCCGAGGGCGCGAGCTCCCGTCTCAGCCCGGACAAGCTGAAAGAAGAAGCGCGACGTGAACTCACAGCGGTGCTGCGGCGCTGGTCCGAGCGGCAGCCCCTGTTCCTGCTGCTGGACGACCTGCAGTGGGCGGATCCACTCAGCCTGACCTGGCTGCGCGACCTGGTCGCAGAAGACGCGTTCAGGGGCCACCGGGTCCTGGTCATTGGAAGTTTCCGCACGGCAGAAGCGAGCGACCAGCTGACCAGTCTGGCGCAGCGGGCAGCGCAGAATCACTTCGAGCTCCAGGGGCTGGATGCGCTGAGCATTCTGGGGATGGCCGCAGACATGCTGGCGTTGCCGACCCCTCCGGTAGAGCTCGCCGACTTCCTGATCGAACGCGCCCACGGAAGCCCGTTCTTCGTCTCGGAGTACCTGCGCGCGGCGGTCAGTCAAGGACTGCTCACGCGGGCTCTGGACGGCACTTGGCAGCTCACTGCCGCGGCCGAGTCGCTGCGCAGCGTCCCGCTACCGACCAGCCTGGCGTCGCTGGTCGCGCTGCGCTTCAGTCGGCTGGACTGGAGCGCGCGTCGCCTCGGGGAGCTTGCTTCGGTGTTCGGCCGGCGCGTGGACAGCGACGTGCTGTATCGCGCGCAGATCCTCGCGAGCGAGCTGGGCGCGGGGCCGAGCCTGTCCCAGAGCGCCTTCGACGCCGCCGTCCAGTCCCTCGTGGTGCAGAGCATGCTCGAGCCGACCCAGTCGAGCGACGCCCAGCAGCACCAGCGGGAGCGCCTGGTCTTCGCCCACGACAAGCTGCACGAGGTGGCCTACGCCAATCTGGACGCCGAGGCCCGTCGGCGTCTGCACCTGGCGGCCGCCCGGAGCCTGGGCGAGCTGCCGGAAGCGGGGCCGACGCGACTGCGGCGCATCGCTCAGCACCTGGAATCCGCAGGGCAACATGCAGACTCGGCACACTACTCGATCCTGGCGGGCAGGGCGGCCGAGGCGCGAGGCGCCCTCGCCGACGCACTCTCGAGCCTCGAGCACGCGCTCGGGCTGGCGGAAGCCCATGAGCTGCCAGCTGCCATACGCCTCGAGGCGGTGCTCACCCTCGGGGAGGTCGAAACCGCGACGGGCCGCATCGGAGCAGGTGCGGAACACCTGAGAAGAGCCCTCGAGCTGGGCACCGAGCTGGGAGACGCGAAGAGCCAGGTGCGCGCAAACCTGAGCCTCAGCTACCTCGCTTACCTCGGCTCGCGCGGCGCGGAGACGATGCAACACGCCGAGCAGGCCGCGAGGCTCGCCGACGCGCTCGATGACCCCGGTCTGCTT
>JAGQIY010000442.1 GCA_020430865.1 Myxococcales bacterium | reverse complement strand
TCACGCCGCTGACACCAGGGGACGGGACCGTAGCGTCGAGCGTGGAGTGGTCTTCGACTCGCCGCCGCGTTTCGATAAATGGGCGTGGAAACAGGCGAGGGCGTATCTCGTGTGAAGCCGGCGGCGGGTGTGGGAGAGGGCCCCACCAAGGTCAGCCCCTCGCTTCTCTACCCATCCCCGCGGTACACTACGCACTAGTGGCTCGTCGTCGCCGAAGCAAAAGTGCCAATCCACCGAGGCGTCCGTTGGTGTCCGGTCCCGAGATCCGAGTCACTCACGGGCCGGCCGGCCGTGACACCCTCGCGGCCATCGCCTCCGAACTGATGCAGACCGCGCCCGCGCGCTTCGAGTCGATGCCCGAGATCGAGATCGGGCAGAGCAGCGCGGGTCATGAGACCCTGGCCGCGATAGCCGAAGAAGTTCAGCGAGAGGCCGCTCAGATCGCGAGGGATCGCGGCTGGCAGGGTGACGAGTCGGAGGAAGCACGCAGCTCCGTGCGCCCGAAGATGAGCACCATGAGCTTCGAGGAACGCCCACGCCGCGACAGCTCATCGCCCGAGGTGATCACGATCAGTGAGGCGCCCATCGGACGCAGCACGATGGAAGACCTCGAGCGTGAAGCCGTCGCGGACGCTCTGGGTCGCGGGCTACGCGTCTCCGAACCGCCGCGACGCGCGGCACCCAGCGCGCCGCGCATCGCCCAGAAGCTCGAGGTCTTCGAGATGGTCACCTTCGTCGTACGCGCCAACGACGCAGGGCGCCTGTCGTCGATGAGAAGCAGAAAAGATTTCGTTGCGGAAAAGCTGATGCATCGTCTTCCGGTGGATAGCCCTGACGACATCGAGCGCGTCGACGTCACGCCGTGGACCGAGAAGGGCACCGTCATCCTCCGTGTCTGGTGTCGAGTGGCGTCGGACTGAGCGGCCTTCACCGTTCGATGAGCGGCCTCGAGTGGCCGACGAGAAGAGCACCATGCCGGTCCCCGGTTGCGGCCTTCGCGGTGCGGCCTTCACTGTGCGGCCCGGTGCTGGTCGCACGCCCGAATGAACAGACGGTGACGCGCTGCGCCGCGGCGCCGAAGGCGATTGCGACGCGCTCGACCACGAACCTGATACCGGCGCTGGCAGCGCGAGGATTCGCGAAGCGTAGTACCCTGGCCTCCGAATGAGGCCGGAAGACCGTGAGCGAATTCAGCTCGAAGTGACCAGCCGCGTCCTCGAGCGCCACATGGCGCTCGCCGCGACGGGGCCAGACTACTTGGCGACGCTGATCAACGACACCATCTACCATGAGCGTCGACGCCTCGAGCGCGACCCACCGAAGGGCGATGAGGCGAGCTTCTACGCCGGGTTGGCGAAGCGTCTACCGCGAGCATCGCAGCTCGAGCACAAGCAGATGCTCGAAGAGATGCTACGACGTTTCGCTGCGGAAGTGGTCGGCAACTTCGACGAGCGCGTCTATCGACTCTCCACCAGCGTCGTCCCGACGGGCCTCTCGCTGCTGCTGAAGGCTTCGAGCGCCGCAGGGCCACGGGACTTGCTCTCGATGGATGGCATCAGCGTGGTGCGTGACCACATCGAGGTTCAAGGCGAAGTCGAGCACGTGAAGAGCCTGCTGAACAAGGGCACCTTGATGGTCGTGCCCACGCACTCGTCACACCTCGACTCGATCGTGCTCGGCTACGCGGCGCATCTGCTCGAGCTGCCTCCGCTGCTCTACGGCGCGGGGCTCAATCTGTTCACGAACCCCCTCATCTCGTTCTTCATGAACAACCTCGGCGCGTACCGGGTGGACCGCAAGAAGAGCGCGAGCATCTACAAGGAGGTGCTCAAGGAGTACGCGACCGTCGCGCTGGAGATGGGCTACCACAACCTGTTCTTTCCCGGAGGCACCAGGAGCCGCTCGGGCTCAGTCGAGAGCCACCTCAAGAAGGGCCTCCTCGGTACGTCCGTCACCGCCTACGTCAACAACCTCAAGCACGATCGGATCCGACCGAACGTGTACATAGTTCCATGCACCATCAGCTACGATCTGGTGCTCGAGGCCGAGACGCTGATCGACGACCACCTGAAGGAGATGGGCAAGAGCCGCTACATCATCGAGGACGACGAGTTCAGCAAGCCGCGGCGCATCCTGAACTTCATGAGCGAGATCGCCTCGCTCGATGGGCGCATCGCCGTCACCTTCGCCAAGCCGCTGGATATCGTGGGCAACTACGTGGACCTGGAAGGTCGTAGCCTCGACCCGCGGGGGCGCGTGGTGGAGACCAAGAGCTACGTGCTCCGCAACGGTGTCCCCGAGCACGACCACCAGCGAGATCAGGAGTACACCCAGGAGATCGCGGACGCGGTCGTCCGGGGGCTACGCCGGAACAACGTGGTCATGAGCACGAACATAGTCGCCTTCAGCCTGATGCGCATGCTGCGCCAGAAGAACCCCAACACGGACCTGTATCGCCTGCTGCGCACCGGCGGCAACATCCCATCTTTTCCCCATGGCGAAGTAGTGCACGAGACCGCCGCCACCATCGATTCGGTCAATGCAGCGGGTCAACCGCGTCTGGCCGAAGAGGTCCGGGCAGCGAC
>JAGQIY010000441.1 GCA_020430865.1 Myxococcales bacterium | reverse complement strand
GGATCCGCCGCCAACAGGTGCTTGTGCCGAGCCTCGACAGCCGCTGCCGGCCAGCGTGCTCCCACGCTGCTCTGCGGAAACGTATGACTGCGTCGTCGAGTGCGCGCTGACCGAGGAAGAACGAGACATCGACGATTGTCGTGACGCCTGCACCGAGGCCGACACCACGCCGCCGGATACCTCGCTCGGCTACCCCATCGCTTGCAGCGACTGCACCTTCAACCAGATCCTCGGCTGCGCCAGCCAGAACGGGTGCCCCGAGCAAGTAGCCCGACTGATGTGCTGCATCGACGACTGCCTGAGCAAGCCGGACCCCGAGAGTTGCTTCCAGAGCGAGTGCAGCGACGAGATCCAGTCCTTTGGCTACTGCGTGGCCTACACCGCGGACTTCTGCGCGGACTACTCGGGGGACTACGTGGGCCGGTGTTTCCCTCGCTGAAACGCCTTTTGCCCACGCTGCTTCATGGGTTCGCTATAGTCTCGAGGCGTGAAGCACACGCGACGGGAGTTTCTGGGGTCGAGCGCGGCAGTGGGGGCGGAGCTGCTCGGCGCCAGCGTCTTGGGGGTGGGGGCCAGCGCCTGCGCATCGGCTCCTCGCGGCTGCGATCGCTGGAAGGTCAATGGCGGCCCCTGGCAGGACGCCAATCGTAGCAACCCAGGCGTGCAGGTCCGCTACCGCGTGCGTCCAGAGAAGCTGCGCGACCTCGTGGAGATCGTGGAGTGCGCCGAGAAGGAGCGCATCGGCGTACGCATGACCGGCGCCGGGCTGTCCTACAGTGACGTGGCCATGTGCGACGGCTTCTTGCTGAGTCCGGAGCGCCTGGGCACGCCGCTCGAGCTGCCGAAGGAACAGCTCCGCGCCGAGGCGCGGGGCATGAACTTGTTCCGGACGGAATCGGGAGCGAGCATTCGTAGCCTGAACACCGAGCTGGACTGCGCCGGCTTGGCGTTCAAGAACCTGGGCGGGTACAACGCCCAGAGCATCGTCGGCGCGGCCATGACCGCGACCCACGGTTCCGGCCTGAAGTATGGCCCAGTGTCCTCTGCCATCGCCTCGATCCAGGTGGTCGTGAGCGGGGGTGAGGTGCTCCAGGTAGAGCCCAAGAACGGCATCACGGACCCGCGGAAGTTCCCCGGCTACATCGACTCCCACGGCGATCGTGTGAGGGCGCGCCTGGTGCAGGACGACGTGATCTTCAACGCGGCTTCGGTCAGCCTCGGGGCGATGGGTGTGGTGTACGCCGTGGTGCTGGAGGTAGAGCCCAGCTACTGGCTCAAGGAGACACCCAAGGTCACGACCTGGGGCGAGTTGACCTGCACCGACGGCTTCATCGGACGCTTGCTCGCGGGGCGAAACCTGGCCGCGCTTGGACCGGAGCCGGACTACTACGAGGTCTCGCTGAATCCCTATCCGAGCAAGACCGGCGGGGGCCCCGGAACCCACCAGTGCCTGCTCCAGCAGCGATACAAGCTGGCCCGCGAGCCCTGGCGCAGCGCACAGGACCGCAAGCGCGGACAGTTCGGTAGCGAAGTGGACGCCATCGCGACCTGGGGTAGTACCAAAGGAAAGTTCCTCGCGGATACGGTCAATCGCTGGCCCATCGAAGGGCCGAAGTTCATCACGACGTCAATCCGCAGCCGCGGCGACGTCAGCTACATCAACAAGAGCTACGAGGTCTTCGACATCGGACCAGTGAATCACATGCGGGTCTTCGGCATCGAGATGCACTTCGACTTCGAAGACACGGTGCGGGTTGCAGAACGCTTCTTCGAGCTTGCGCAGGAGCACTATGACCAAGGTATGGTGCACACCACGCCGTGCACGCTGCGCTTCGTGAACGAGGCGAAGTCGAACCTCGCCATGATGCACGGCCGACGTACGGTCTCGCTCGAGATCGGCAGCGTGCTGGGTGTGCGCCGTGCGCGGGACATGCTGCTGCACTACGAACATGCGTTCATCCAGGAGTTCGGCGCGCGTCCCCACTGGGGCCTCGACCTGAACGTCCTGAAGAGTGTCGACGACGTGAAGGCGCTGTGGGGCGACGCCAACGTGGAGGAGTGGCTCGGCGCGTATCGCCAGCTGAACCGGACCGGCGTGTTCAACGCCGCGGTCACCGATCGTCTGGGCATTTCGGTGCCCCGTAGCTGATTTCTCCTCGCCCCCGGAGGCGCACACGTCGCCCGCACGCGAGGCGCACACTCCCAGTGCGAGGCCGTGCGGCGGGCCAGCGATCGGCGCCCGCATCGAGTTTCAGCAGCCTGCCAGGCGCGGCTCAGCCGCCGGGCTCCCGGCGGGAGATCGTCAGTGCACCGTGCGCACACCAGCGCACAGGATCCTCGAGCCGGGCTGTGGGAACAACCCCGTGGTAAATCCATGCGGAAGAAACGGGTTTTCAAGCCTCCCGCGATTTGCAACGCTGGTGGGGTTTGGGGGACTTCCACACCGTGAGGAGAGACAGAATGCACCTGAAGACGACCGCCCTGACCGGAGCCCTGCTGGGCCTTGCCCTGCTCGCTTGCAAGAAGGAGGACGGCGCCAAGCCAGAAGCCAGCGCCGCGGCGACGACCACCGCAGCGGCGAGCGCTTCCGCCGGGAAGGAAGCCGAGCTCAGCTTCGAAGAGCAGGTGAAGGCCAGCACGCCGCTGTCGCCGAAGCCCAAGTCGATGAAGCTCGGAACCCAGGACTTCACGCCCGAGCTGTGCAAGTTCGAGGAGCCAATCCTCGACAAGAGCGGGATGAACGTGATCCGCGCACTCGAGGTGATCAAGGACAAGCTCTACCTGGTGGACGCCGAAGGCAAGCTCCGGGGTTACACCATCGGCGACGGCTGTAGCCTGAGCAAGGACGCTAGCTTCGGCGATGACGGCGTACTGAAGACGAACAAGGAGATAAAGACCCTGAGCAAGGACGCCAACGGCAACCTGCTGGCATCCAACGGGCTCTTCGAGAGCTACATGATCAGCGGCGGCAAGCTGAAGTACGAGTGCAAGGCGCGGGGCCAGGGCTACATCGCCATCCACCCCAGCGGCAAATGGGGCCTCGGCTCGTTCGCCAACGCGACCGTCAACAAGCTCACGTTCGGAGACAGCGCCTGCGAGAGCGAGCCCTGGGTGCTGCAGGACCTGAGCAAGGAAGACAAGCGCAAGGGGCCGTTCGGCAACGTCAACACCATCGGCTTCGTTGGCGACCTGGTGTTGGTTGGCGGTATCATCCCGAAGAGCAAGGACCCCAACGAGTCACGAGTCGTGATCGCCATGGACGCGAACGGCAAGGAGAAGTTCCGCTTCGGCAAGACCGACAAGAGCTTCGACGAGCAGAAGTTCGGCTGGGTGCACGCAATCGGTCCCTGCAAGCCAGGGATCTGCGTCGTCGACTCCAACTTCCGACGGCTCAGCGCCTGGAAGAAGGACGGTAGCTTCTTCGGGGCGGTGAAGCTCTCCGACGCGTTCGACCTGAAGTACCCGTGGGTGCCCGCGTTCAGCGTTACCAAGGACGGCACGGCTTACTTTGCCGCAGGGCAAACTCGCGAGAAGAGCAAGGTCGCGGAGGGCCTGATCTACCGCGTCAAGGGCATGTAGGTCCGTTCACCAGTCGAGGCCCGGTGAGCGCTTGGTGGGGTCCAGGGTGGCCCCACCGCGCAGCGTCGCTACGGGGTAGGCGCAGTACAGGCTCGACCACAACGCAGCCGGGCGATGGTTACCGCTCTGCTTGACGCCGCCGAAGGGTAGCTTGCTCGATGCTCCACAGGTCGGAGCGTTGTGGTTGATGCAGCCATACTGCAGGCGCTCCCTCGCCCACTCGAACCGATCGAGATCTCGAGTGAAGACGCTGGCTGCGAGTCCATAGGGCAAGCTGTTGGCGATCTCGACCGCCTGATCGAGGTCTTCTACCGGCACCAGCGTGAGATCGGGCCCGAACAGCTCCTCGCGCAGGTAGGGATCCGCGAGGTCGAAACCCTCGACCTCATGCAGCGTGGCTGGAGCCAGCGCAGGCCCTTCGGGGCAAGGGCTCTGCGCCACCAGGCGCGCGCCGCGGGCCTCAGCCGCCGCCAGCGCTTCCCCGTAGCTGCTGCGCGCCGCGGTGAACGCGAGAGGTCCCATGAAGACTTCTTCTCGCGGATCGCCGATGCGGATGCCCTGGAGCATCTGGCTCAGGCGCTCGCGCACCCGAGGGAGCATGCTCCGGTCGACCAAGCAGAGCGCCGTGCCGGAGCAGCGCTGCCCGCTGGTCACGTACGCACCCCAGGCAATGTCGTGTAGTGCTTTCTCCAGAGGCGCGTCGGACATCAACACCGCAGGGTTCTTTCCGCCCATCTCCAGCGCCAAGAGCTTTCCTGGCTGTTCCAGCGTAGCGCGTTGGATTGCGAGTCCTGCGCGGTAGCTCCCCGTGAAGAGCACGCCGTTCACGTCGGGGTGAGCGCTGAGTGCAGCGCCGACTTCGGCGGCGCCGTGTACCAGGTTGAACACGCCGGGCGGTAGTCCCGCATCTCGAAGAATTTCTGCATAGATTTGCCCGGTGAACGGCGTGTGCTCGCTCGGCTTCAGCACGATGGTGTTGCCGAGGAGCAGGGCTGGGACCACGTGTCCGTGCATCAGGTGCAGGGGGAAGTTGAAGGGGCCGAGCACCGCAAGCACGCCGTGGGGACGGAAGGCGTAGCCCGAGCCGTCTCCGAGCTCGACCTCGGCCACGAGCTGGAGCCCGGCGGTGGCGCTGATCTCGATCTTGCCGATGGCGGCGTTGACCTCGGTGCGGGCCTCCCACAGCGGCTTGCCCATCTCGCGGCTGATGGTCGACGCCAGCTCCTCTCTGCGCTGCTCGAGTAGTGGTGCGATGGCTCGGACCGCACTGATCCGCTCCTGCAGCGGGCGGTGCTGCCAGGCGTCTTGAGCTCCTCGCGCCGCCTCGACCGCTATGGTCACCGCGGCCTTGCTCCAGCCCAGCCGGCCGAGCTCGACCCCCGAGTAGGGATCGCGACTCACGAGTTCTCCCTCTGCGTTCCCCGGGGCGGCGAACCGGCCCGCGATGAAGTTTCCGTGTGCCTCGATCGGCGTCGTGTCGTCACTCACGCCTGCGAGGCTACTCTTGACGCGCACCCCTAACAACGCGAGTCGCCCCTCATGACGTCGGGGAGCGAGCTGAAGGCCAGACGCGAGCAGACGAGACGCTCGTGGAACCTAGCGACGGAAGCGCACAACGCACACAAGCGGGATCAGGCTGCCTTTCTGCGAGGTGGAGGGACCACGCTGTTCTCCGACGAGATCGAGCTGCTCGGGGAGTTGGCTGGCAAGAGCCTGCTCCACCTGCAGTGCAACGCAGGTCAGGATAGCCTGTGCTTGGCGCGGCTGGGTGCCGAGGTGACGGGCGTCGACATCTCTGATGCGGCCATCGACTTCGCACGGCGACTCAGCCAAGAAGCCGGCATCCCCGCGCGCTTCGAGCGAGCCGACGTGCTCGACTGGTTGCCCGGCGCGGCCACCGACGAGCGGCGCTTCGATGTCGTCTTCGCCTCGTACGGAGCGCTCCCCTGGATCGATGATATTGCCGCGTGGATGCGTGGGGTGGCGGCGGTGCTCGCGCCGGGCGGGAGACTCGTCGTGATGGAGTTTCACCCGCTGATCTGGTCGGTGGACCAAGACCTGCGGATCAAGGACCCGTATTTCGCCGCCGAGGTCTTCTCCGAACCCGTGGGCGACTACGTGGGGCGCTCGGGAGATGCGCTCGCGCCGTCGGGCTTCGTCGAGAGCGAGCCTTTCGAGAACCCCGAGCTGGCTCACTCCTACCAGTGGACGGTTGCTCAGATCCTCCAGGCTCTGCTCGACTCCGGGCTACGCTTGCGCGAGGTTCGAGAGTATCCGTACATCAACGGCTGCAAGTTCTTGCCGAACCTGCGGGAGCTGCCAGGGAAGCGTTTTACGCTTCCGCACGGCACTGCATCTTTGCCGCTGCAGCTCGGCCTGGTGGCGGAGAGCTGAGGTGAGGGCCGGGAACATATCCGGCCACCGTTCCTCGACGTCCCTCAACTGCGTCTCGGTGCCGAACACAGCCGACTCGAGGGAGGTGCGCCGCTGAGCGGGGAAACCACTGCTGCCGTCGCTGGTCCGTCAGCGCTCGAGGGTGGGGGGGAGGTGCGCGACCGGAGCACTCCAGAAGCCGGAAGTGGGACCCTGCGCTGACGATGGAGCATCAAGGTCAGACGATTCGAGCCGTAGGAAGCCGTGCGCTCCTTTCAGCGCGAACCCCTCTCCCGAGTGGCTACCCCCGAACCGGCCGGCTTCGCTCTTGGCGTTTCAAGGGAGGTTGGCTACGGTCTCGTATTTGAATGGCTGTCCAGCTGGGTCGCGTCAGCGTCACCGAGACGAACCTAGGCAAGCAGGCGAAACTGCCGCGAGTCAGGCCGTCGAGCATGGCGGCTGCGGGCGCGTCGACGCTGCTCACGCCCGGTGATCTCCTCGCGCAGCGCTATCAGGTCGAACAACACCTGAGCCAGGGGGGCATGGGCGTGGTCTACCGCGGCCGCGATCTGGTGAGCGGCGACTCGGTGGCGATCAAGGTACTGAGGGCGGATCGTCAGCAGGAGTCACTGCTCACACGCTTTCGCCATGAGTACTACCTCATGGCCACCCTCTCCCACCCACGCTTCGTCGAGGTGCGCGATCTCGTCGTGCCCTCGCAGGGTACGCCGTGCCTGGTGATGGAGTACGTCGAGGGAGAAGACCTCGACCAGCTCGTCCCGCTGAATCCAGGGGAGGCGCTCGAGGTCATCGACCAGCTCTGCGAGGCGCTCGCCTTTCTCCACTCGCGTCGCTACGTTCATCACGATCTGAAGTCGAACAACGTGCGCATCGCGAGGGACGGCGCTGGCAAGCTGTCCGTCAGGATCCTCGACTTCGGGATCATGGAGCCGATCGGCTCGGTGCGGCGTGAGCTAGCCGGCACGCCAGCGTATCTGCCTCCGGAGGTGCTCTTCGGCGCGCCCACGGATCCTCGCCTCGATCTCTACTCGCTCGGCACCCTCGCCTTCGAGGTCTACGCGGGCTACGTCCCGTTCGACATCCGTGACGCCGAGAGCTTCGTGCAAGCGAAGCAGGTGAGTCCGCCCGACGTCCGCAAGCTACTGGTGGATGCGCCGGCCGAGATCGGGGAGCTGATCAGCGATCTGATGAGCCCCGATGTGGCGGCGCGCCCTCAGGATGCTTCCGTGGTGAGGCGCCGGCTACGCCAGTTCGCGCCCGGGCTCGGGACCGCGACTGGACTCGAAGCACCGACCTACCTGAAGCCGTCGCGCTTGCTGGGAAGGGATCGGGAGCTCGGTCAGCTGATGGCGCTGTGGGAAGCCAGCGCCCTGCGCTCGTCCCTCGGCTGTATTCGTGGTCAAGCGGGGCTGGGCAAGACAGCGCTTCTGCGCGAGCTTGCGCTGCGCATGCGCCGCGGAGGAGGTATCGCTGAGTTCGTCTCAGCCGACAGCAGCGCGGGGGCGTACGGGCTGATCCGGCCGTTGCTTCGTGCGCTCTGGCACGACGAAGCGAGGGCACGAACGGAGCTGCTCGCCCTCGCTCCTCAGCTGATACGTATCCTCCCGGAAGTGGGTCACTGGTTCGAGGGGAGCACGCCAGCGCACGCGCACAGCGATCCAGTCGAGGACCGGCGCCAGCTGTTCGCGGCGCTCTGCGAGTGGTTCAAGGTCGTCCGCGGGGGTCGCAGCGTGGCCCTGCTGGTGGACAACGCTCATCGCGCGGACAACGCCAGCCTGGAAGCCCTGCGTGCCTTGCTCGCGGGATGTGGCCCCGGTTTGTGTCTGGTGTTGACCACTCGCCCCGACGCCACGAGTCGAGACGTCGCTCTCTCGCGTCTGGTGGGCGGGGCAGAGCTCGACCTGGCGCTCGGTCGCCTGGACGAGTCCGCGGTGAGCGAGCTGCTCGCGAGTCTGTTCGGTGCCATCGAGCCCTATCCCAGGCTATGCGCGGAGATCACCCTGGCGGCTCAGGGAAACCCCGCGCTGGTCCTGGAGCTGGTGCGAGAGCTGGTCCAGGCAGGCGTGATCCAGTTCTCCGATGAGCGCTGGCAGCTGCCGCGCGCGCTGGGTGATTTCCCGGTGCCGACGTCGCTCGCCGAGGCGTTGAGTCGGCGCCTCAAACAGGCTGGGGGCGCCGCACAGGGGGTGGTCGACATCCTTGTAGTGGCTGGTCGCGCGCTGGACTTGGATCTGATCACGGCCTGTAGTCAGGGCAGCGACGGCGCGACCTTCGCGGCGCTGGACGAGCTCCGCGAGGCTGATCTGGTCAGCGAGTCCAGCGATGGCTATGACCTGGCTCCCGGCTTGTCTCGCCGAGCCTTGCTCGACGCGCTCAGTTCCGGGAGGAAAGCCCAACTGCATGCGTTGCTGGGAAGGTTGCTCGAGCG
>JAGQIY010000440.1 GCA_020430865.1 Myxococcales bacterium | reverse complement strand
TCTTCACGCCGCTCCGCCGCAGCGACCTGTATTCCCCCAAGGCGCTGGCTGGCCGAACGCTGTTCTTCGACTGGATGCAGCTCGAGGGCGGGGTCGTGGCGGGTCACGGTTTGCGCTGTCACCTGTTGACGGTGCCCGGGCAGGCGGTGCTCTCTCGCAGGCGCTGGCATCTGCTCGACATCGCGGACGCCGTCGTGTTCGTCACCTCCAGCGCGCCCAAGGAGCTCGAGGAGGCCAGGCCGATGTACCGACTGTTGCGCCAGTACCTCGAGAGGATTGACCGCGCGGATACGCCCATCTTGATCCAGGCCAACAAGCAGGACCTGCCCGGGGCGGCAGCTCCGCCCGCGGTGGCTGAGGCCCTCGGTACACCGGGCGTCGCCGCCGTCGCAGCGAACGCCGCGACCGGCGCAGGGGTACGCGAGACCGTCGTGCTGGCAATCCGCGCCGCTGCCGAGCGTGTGCAACGCCTGGTGCTGGAGCGGGGTCTGGAGGAACTGACCGGAGAGGTCCTGGGAGGCGAGGCGCTGATGCTGGACATGGCGCGCCGGGAAGAGAGCGATCCCAAGACGCCGCTCGACGTCGTCCTGGACCAGCAGAACACCCTCGCGGCCCAAGAGCCCAAGGCAGGCAGCGCCCGGATCTGCGACACGGCTACCGCCCGAGAACCGCGGCCCGAAGAGCCGCCGCGCGAAGAGCCGCCGCCCGAAGAGCCGCTACCCGAAGAGCCGCTGCCCGAAGCGGACGCGGACCCCGAGCCCATCACGCAACGAGCAGAGGCCGCCCCAGAGTCGACCTCCGAGATCGACGAGTCCTGGTCGATTCCGTGCGGACCGGCCAACGAGATGGAGGCCGAACGCTCGGTGGGCGCCGTGGCGCAGCGGCCCCTCGCGCAACCCGCCGATGGGCACTCGGCCTTGGTCGCGGCAGCGATCACGTCTCGCCGACAGGGGACCACCAGCCTCGCGGAGAACGCGACCTCGAGTCGATCGTCCGTCGACAGCAACCAGACACTCCACGCGGCATCCGCGACGATCCCGGAGTCGGAGCGCCCGACGCGGCCTCCTCCGAGCTCCAGCCAGGTGCTGGCGCCGCTCCCTCCGCTGCCAGCCGCCGACGTGCCCAGCGGGCTGGTTTGGCCCTCCGCCAATGGCCGCGAGATCCTGCAACGCATCCCCATCGCTGACGCCATCCTCCACACCGAGCTGGTGGGACGCAGTGGCACCGCCGACGGAAGCGGTCGCTCCGACGCGTACATCTACGAGGCGGGGATCTGGTGCCTGAAGACAGCTGCGCGGCGCCGCTTCCTCGACGCGGACGAGGCGCGGGACGCCCTGCTCCAGCTTGTGCGGCACAAGATCCTGCTCGGTGAGCTGCTGGTTCAGAACACCGTCCTCACCGTCCAGCAAGGTCCCACCGGCGACTTCTGGCTCTGGACGGTGACACCCTGGCTGACCACGCTGCGCGGCTCCATGACCTTCGCAGTTCACCGCAAGGACGGCGCAGAGCTCGAGCGCAGCCTGGTCATCTTCGGTGAGCTGGTGGTCCGCGCGCTGATCCTCGCGGCAAAGAGCCAGGTGCTGCTGGACGTGCACCCGTCGAACTTCGCCTCCCTCCGCGACCGCTGCTACTACCTGGACGACGACATCGTTCGCGGCACTCGCCTCCCGGCCGTGGGCTTCGCCCTGCTGCGCCGTGTGGAGGAATACGCGGAGTGGCCAGCAGCCACTCGGGCCTACGTCGACGCGGTCGCCGCCGCGCTGACCGAGCATCTGACCCAGGCGGACGTCGAGCGCCTGGACCTGCGACGTGCGCTCCAGGACGCCATCGTGCGCTCGCCCGTGGCGCTGGCAGCCCGAGGTCGCTTCATCGAAGCGCTGGACGCGTGCCGGCAGGATTGACCATGCGCGTGGGCATCATCGCAGACGTACATGCCAACCTGGCTGCGCTCGAAGCCACGTTGAGCGCGCTGGAACGCCTGGATGTCGCGGAGATCATCTGTCTCGGGGACGTCGTGGGCTACCACGCGCGCCCCGGCGAGTGCATCGAGCGCGTGGCCGAGACCTGCGCTCGGACGGTGGCTGGCAACCACGACCGCGACGTCCTCACGAGCGAGCCCCGAGAGGGCACGCGGGCAGTCGCCCGCCAGGTGCAGAGCTGGACCCGCGAGCAGCTTGCCCCAGCGCAGCTCGAGTGGCTGGCGGCGTTGCCGAATCGAGTCGTCCACCGGTCCGGCTTCGTTGCGGTTCACGGTTGCTATCTGAACGAGCACCACTTCACCGGGTACGTGACCTCGACGATGATACCCGCCAATCTCGAGCGCGTCGCGGCCTGCGCAGAGTGGCCTCGGGTGGCGCTGGTCGGACACACGCACTCTCCGATCTGCGCGTGGCTCCACGCCGGAAGGGTAGTGGAAGAGCGCAACGCCGCTTCCCGCTGGCCCGACGTTGCGTCCGCGGTCCTGCTGAACCCAGGATCCGTTGGACAACCTCGAGACGGTGATCCGCGGGCAAGCTTCGGCGTGCTGGATGTTTCCGCACGGCTCTTCGAGATCCATCGGGTGGAGTACGATGTCGCGAGCACCGTGGCCGAGCTCGACTCAGCTGGCTTGCCATGCGAACTGGGAGAACGGCTGAGAACGGGCAGATGAACGACTCCGCGCTTTTCGAGCTCGTGGACGCGGGCCTCAGTGGCCCCGATACCAACCTCTTCACCGGCCTCAGCTGGCGCGTGGAGCGCGGGCGAGTGAACGCGCTGCTCGGTCCGGCGGGCGTCGGCAAGAGCCTGATCCTGCGCGGCCTGGCGGGCGCTCTGCCGAGCGGTTGGGAGCGGCGAGGGCGCTGGCTCTACCAAGGAGGCGACGGCACTCCTCAGGGCGAGTTGTTCTGGTTGCAGCAGGCGCCACGGGGCAGCGCAGCTCGGGATGACGTGGAGGAGCTGATCCGCGGCGTGCACGCTCACCGCGTGAGCTTCCTGGACGAACCCGAGCGGAGGCTCGACCAGGAAGCCCTGCTGCGACTCGGCGAGGCGCTACTCTCCCACACTGGCACGACGCTCCTGGTCTCCCACGACGTGGGCTTCGCTCGTCGGTTCTCGCATCGCGCGTCGTTGCTCTGCGCTGGGCGCATGTTCGCCGACGGCCCCACGGACGCGGTGTTCTCCTCACCCCCGAACGAGCTGACTGCGCGGTTCGTTCGCGAGGGAAATTGCTGGCCGCGCGCCGAGGCGCCTGCCCTCCCAAGCCATTTCAAGTGGATCATCCCGGGTGCCCTCGCAGGCATGGGCAAGCCGGGGCTCCTGGGCTCGCGGGAAGACGAGCTCGCCGCCATCGCACTGGCTGGTGTCGCGACCCTGATCACGCTGACCAAGGATCCGCTGTCCCCCGCAGAGCTCAGCCCGTTTGGACTCGAGGCCCGGCACTTTCCCATCGCGGACATGGGGATCCCCACGGTAAGTAGCGCGATCCGCCTGTGCCGTACGGTCGAGAGGGCACTGGAACGCGGCGATCGCGTCGCGGTGCACTGCCACGCGGGCCTCGGACGTACCGGGACCATGCTCGCCGCCTACCTGATCTACAAGGGGCACTCCGCCGAAGACGCGATCTCCAGGGTGCGTGAGGTTGGCCCTGGCTACATCCAGTCCCAGGCCCAGCTCGACTTCCTGAGGCGCTTCGAACAGGACTGCTAACTGTTTCCATGCGACTAAATGCGAGAACCTACTCCGCCGCCACCACCCCGGCGCCGCGCTGGGCACGGCGCTCCATGGCACCCATGCGAAAGAGCCAGCGCGCCCCCAGCAGCAACCAGAGCACGACGCTTCCCCCCGCAAGGTGGAACACCGCCCGGTACGCCGCGCCCGGGTCCTGCTTCGACGCCAGGACCCCGCAGGTGATCCCGGCGACGGCCGGCCCGATCAACATACCGAGCGCGCCGGCCGCATTCACCCAGGCCATCGCGCTGGCGCGCTGATCCTCTCGCGCCTGAGCCGCATAGTTCAGGGTGGTGGCGAAGAGCAGCGCCGAGCAAATCCCTGCGGCAAACATCAGCAGCACCAGCCAGACCGCGGGCACGTGCCCGAGCGCGTGCAGCACGAGCCCGTAGCCAGCTCCTCCGCCCAGCAGCAAGAACGCCGGCGGGAGCCGCTCGGTCATCCGCGCCGCGGGATACATGAACACCGCGAAGCTCAGCGTCAGTGCGCTGAAGAGCAAGCCAATGTGGGAATCGCCCAGACCATGTACCCGATGCGCGAACAGCGCGAACGTCACCACGATGCAGCCGACGGTGAAGCGTCCCACGAACGCCGCGCCGAGCGGCACCAGGAGCTCCCGGCGTCGCAGCAGCTCGCCCAGCCTCAGGACATCCGATCGGCGCTCGATCGCCGCCGGCCGGGAAGTGCGCGCAGCGCAGGCGGCAATCCCGACGGCGAGCACACCGCCGACCCAGAGCGGCGCGCGGCTGTCCACCGCGATCAGCAGCGAGCCCAGGGTGTTGCCCAGCGCGATGGCAAAGATGATCGCGGCGCCCGCCAAACCCATGACGCGACCGCGGGCTCCCTGACGACCGAGCCCGGCCATCTCGGCGAGCAGCACGGTGGCCGCGCCCACATGGGCGCCGCCTTCCACACAACGCAACGCCAGCACGGCAAAGGTCGGTATCCGACAGCTGATGGTGAGCAGCAGGACACCATCCGCCATGGCCAAGACGGTCAGGATGGGGCGCGGATCGCGTCCACGATCCAGCATCCTGCCGACCATCGGCGCAGCGAAGGCGGCCCCCAGCATGTTCAGCGCGCTGAAGGCATGCATCGAGCCTTCATTTCCGCCATGGAAAGCTGCGAACAGGGGGCGAATCGCCGGGATCACCAGCGTCGCCGGCAGCATCTGAAAGAAGACCAGGAGCGCGAGCGAGCGCGCTCGTCGGGGCAGGGGGTGAGGGTGGACGATACTCGACTCCACACCGCTGGAAGAGCAAGGCGCGTGCCGCAAGGGCTGGGGCTGCGCCCGCTAGCTCGAGAACGCCTTCGAGGCGGGATGCGTGGCTTCGATGGCCAGGGAGTGAGTCGACACCATGCCACCCAGGCGCGTCAGCACTTGCTCGACGGTCCCTCGCAGCGAGGTGTAGTGACGGTTGCTCAGCTGGGAATCCAGCTCACCGTCTCGACCCAGAACGTGGGTCAGTGTGTCCACGATCTCGGACTGCGAGAGCTCATCCCAGGCCACCAGCAGCTGCGTGAGCAAGCAACGATCGTGTTCGATCAACTCCGGTCGCTTGTTCACCTCCAGCGCGATCTCGACGAAGTTGTGGTACTCGCCGAGCAGGCGCTGGCCGTCCAGAGTCAGATCTTCACTGGCCTCGGACTGCGCGAACCAGCGGCGCATCCGACCCTGGAGCTGCCGCACCAGCATGCGGTCATGAATGCGCAGGTCTGGATAGCAGTCACGCCCAACCAGCTTGGCGAGGGTGGTGGCCGCACGCCTCAAGGAGAGGTCGAGGTCCTCGCCGTTCGCCCGATTCGCCTCGGTTCGCAGCTTGGAGTAGGCGTGACGCGCTGCCAGGGCGTGCTGGAGCTCGTCGAGGTAGTAGGAGGTGTCTGCCTTGCAGCCCAGGAGTTGACACACCAGCAGGTCGGCTGAGCGCAGACTCCGCAGCAGTTCCCGCCTCACCTTGCTTGCCGCGCGGATCTTCGCCCAGCGTTCGGGGTTCGACTCGGCGCGACCCAGCTCCGCCGCCAGCTGACCGGTCGCGAAGCGACCGATGAACGCGGCGTCGGCGAGCCTGACGACCTCCTGCGGTCGGGAACCCAGGAAGCCGTCCAGCTGCTGCAGGACCTGCCCGTACGCCTCTCGCGTCGTCGCGAGGGCGGCTTGGGCGGCTGCGAGGAGGTCGGCGATCTCACCTTCCTCCTCGTAGCCTGGAGCGTCGATGGCCAGCGCCGATGCCACGGCAGCGTCGATGGCCTGCTTGGCAAGGGCGCTGAGCTGACTCAGCTCAGTTGGCATGGGACTGCCTCGGCGCTCAGACGGCAGCTTCCACGGCGGTGATCGCCGCCCGGGACTTGACGATCACCATGCCGATGTTCGCGCTCGCCCGGGTCACCAGCACCAGCGCGTGGTTGGTGTGCTTCTTTCCACGCAGGAACACGTGGATCAGGTTGTCGCTCAGCACCAGGATCTCCTTGAAGAAGTGGTGGTTGTCGGCGGGCATCCCCCGAGACTGCTTGAACAGCTGCTCGATGGCGACGACGTTCGAGCCCTGGAAGAGGTCGGCGGTGGCCGCCGACACCAGGTCGAGGACCTCGCTGGGGTGGGAGTCAACGGTGCGAACTGCGAGCAACATACCTGTGCTCATGTCGACGTAGCCTGCGGCGACGCATTCGGGGACGGTTGCTTGGGCTTGAGCGATGGCTTTCTCGAGAGACATACGTGAGTTCCTAGTCGTGAGGGGTTCGGTTGACAGAAGAAGCGGCGCGATAGCGACGCTCGAAGTGTTCGAAGAAGCGCACCTGCTCGTCGCTCTGGACGTAGCGGGGTTCGACCGCTCGCACCTTGAGCAGCGCTTCCTGGGCCCTGAGGCCCTCGTGGTAGATGAGGTAGGTGGCTAGCAGCGTGCCGGTACGGCCAAGCCCACCTTTGCAGTGGAACGCTATACGTTTCCCTGCGGCTAGATGTGCCTCGACTTTCTGCAGCAAGGGGATGCACTCCGCGGGAGGCGGCGCTCCCATGTCTGGGATCGGGAACCAGATGTACTGTAGGTGGGGGCTCACCTCGATCCTTGTCTCCTCGAGACCCACCAGCAGGTCGATGCCCAGCGACCTCAGGCCTTCCACGTCGTCTCTTAGGTCCCGGATCAGCCCAGGTCGAGGGACTCCGCCCAGACGATCACGGATCACCCAGCGGAACCCTCGAGGAACCATTGCCGCACGGACATTGATTCCCGAAGCGGGAACGCTGGGAGGCGGCAAGGCGCAGTTGCCGCTCTCGACGTACTGCCGACCCGCT
>JAGQIY010000439.1 GCA_020430865.1 Myxococcales bacterium | reverse complement strand
TGCTGTTTCAGCTGGTCTTCCCTGCGGATGAGCTTTCCGTGACCCCGGAGCAACGCGCCTCGGCGCTGCGCAGCGTGATCTACGTCTACACCAGCGTCACACTGATCGCAGGAGCGCTGGCGTGGCTGTTCGCGCCGCGCTCCGTTGCGCCGCTCTCGGGCTCGAAGCAGGCGCCCGGTGCGAGCCTCGGGCGCATCCGCGAGGTGGTGCGGCTGCCTCAGGTCTGGCTCCAGGCCCTGATCGTCGTGGCCGCGTACGTCGCCTACAAGGGCTTCGACAGCTACTCGGTGTACGCGCACGACGTGTACGGCATGGGTGAGGTCGAGGTGAGTCACTTCACGTCGAGCATGCAGTGGGTGCGTCCGCTGGCGGCCATCGGCGCCGGTTTCCTTGCGGATCGAGTGCGCGGCTTGAATGTGATCCTCGGCTGCTTCGTGATGCTGCTCGGCGCCGATCTGTACTTCGCGCTGGCGGTGCCCGGCGCGCGGTGGCTGCTGTATGTGAACGTGCTCATGACCTGCACGGCGATGTTCGCGCTGCGAGGCGTGTACTTCGCGGTATTCGACGAGGCTCAGGTTCCTTGGCGCGCGACCGGCACCGCGGTCGGCGTGGTCTCCGTGATCGGCTACACGCCGGATATCTTCGTCGGCTGGGTTGCCGGCGTGCTGCTGGATGGCGCGCCAGGGCTCACGGGGCATCAGCACTTCTTCTGGTTTCTCGCGGCGTTTTCTCTGCTGGGGCTGCTCGCGACCTTGGGATTCAAGCGCATTGTCAGCGCTCGCACCGCACCGAGTTGATATCCTTGAGGTGACATGAGCGATCGCATGGTCGAGATGGTTTGGACGTGCTCCAGCTGTCGTCGCGAGAACCTCGGCCGCCACCTCGTCTGTCAGACCTGCGGTAGCCCCAAGGAGGAACACGAGGAGTACCGCATGCCGGGCGCGCCCGAGACCCTCGCCACGGTGACGGATCCACGGCTCTTGCAGATCGCCCACGGCGGCGCGAACTGGCGCTGCCGGTACTGCGGGAGCAATCAGCGCGCGGCGGACGGCGACTGCGCGAACTGTGGCGGCGACCGGGCGCGCGCCCAGCAGGTGCGTCCAGCGATCGCTGTCCCCGCGGCGAAGCGCAAGAACTGGCTCAAGCTCGCGCTCACCGCGTGCATGCTGGTGGCCCTGGGCTTGGCGCCGATCTGGCTCATCTTCCGCGTCGACGACTGCGGCCCAGACATCGCCCGTCCGAAGTACAACGCCTTCCAGCAGCAGTCACACGTCGAGTACGCGACGGTCGTCAGCGCGGAGTGGACCCACTCGGTCGACGTCCAGCGCTGGCAGATCGTGGACCGCGAGGGCTTTGCTGACGCCAAGCCGAAGGACGCGCTGGACGTGCGTGCTCTTGGAGAGCGCCAGCACCACGTGGACAAAGTGCCCGACGGCTTCGACACCGAGACCTATACCGTCGAAGAGCCGAACGGGTTTCGTACGGAAACGTACACGGACCGCGAGCAATGTGGACAGGACTGCACCACGCTTCCTCAGACCTGCAGGCAGGTGTGCACTCCACAGGGCAACGGCTTCGCGAAGTGCAGCCAGAAGTGCAGCGGCGGCGGACGGTCGTGCAGCCCGAAGTACTGCACCGTCACCAAGACCCGCCAGGTGCCACAGACCCACACGGTGACGAAGACGCGCCAGGTGCCGAAGTTCAAGGACGTTCCCGTGATGAAGGCCTACTACAAGTGGAGGCAGTGGGACTGGAAGCTCGTGCGCACGATCGAGGAGAAGGGTGGCGGCTTCGACACCAGGTGGCCCAGCGACGAGCGGATCCAGCTCGGCGATGGACTGAAGCAAGGCGAGAAGGAGCGCAAGTCGCAGAGCGCGACCTACTCGGTATATTACCGTACGGCAACAGGAAAGGCCTACACCTATCGACCGAAGCAGCTGGCCGAGTTCACGCGCTGTCGGGATACGTATCTTACGCTCAAGGTGTGGCAGTCTCGTGACCCCGAGGCATTGGGCATCCCCATCGCTGGTCAGGCGCCGGCGCCCAGCGTCGATCCGCGATGATCTGGCTGCGCCTTTGCGCCGGCCCGAGTTTCGCACTACGCCATGCGCAATGAACCACCGCTTGATCACCCTGTCCTGTCTGAGCCTCGGCTTCGGCGTGGCCGTTGGCTGCAACTCCAAGCCTGCACAAGACCCCGACGCCGCGCAGCCACCGCTGCCAACCAGCGAGGTCACGACCCCGAGCGCGACCGCTACCGCCACGGAAGCTCCGACGCCGAGTGCCGAGCCCAGCGCGGAGCCGCCTCAGGACGCCGGCACGACCGGGTCGGACGGCTTCGTCCAGTGCCCACCGCGCAAGCCCGATGCGGGCCCCGTGATGTGCACCAAGGAGTACATGCCCGTGTGTGGCTTGGTGGATACCGGTGTGCGTTGCATCACGACGCCATGTCCCTCGGCGACCAAGCGCACCTTCGGCAACAAGTGCGAGGCCTGCGGCGCCGAGAAGGTGATCGGCTACACCCCTGGCGCGTGCGAGGCGGACGCGAAGAAGCAATAGCATTGCCTTGAGGAAACGTTCGTGGTTGTGAGTGGTCGGCCAGAATGGGTGGGGGTGAGAACCTCTCCCCCCAAACCGAGCTCACACCGACCGCAATGGACTCGGCAGTCGCAACACCCGCGCGCCCCGAGGTGGCGGATCGAAGGGTGGCAGAGCGAGCACCAGACGTTCGATTCCAGGCAGGAGGTCTCGCAGCGCCGCTTCGGTCTGTAGCTCGGACCAGCTGGCTTCCACCGTCAACGCGACCCAGTAGATCCCGGTGATCCGGCGTCCGACGTGGACTCTGCCGGGCGCCTCCACCGCGAAACGATCCGAGCCCCGCTGCTGCTGGGTGACCAGCTCGACCAGCGCTGCCGCCGCAAGCGCGCGGTCGACCTGCTCGACGTCGATCTCTCCCCGGGCGCGTTCGATTCGAGTCACCAGCTCGCGCTGGCGGTGGCGACTCGCGCTGCCTTGCTTCAGCGCGGCTTGGATCTGCACCTGCAGCTCCTCTGGCTCCAAACGCACGAGCTCACCGAACAGCAAGCCCAGCTCCTGACAGGCGCGGGACGTGGCCAGGACGTCGAGCAGCAGGTCGCGATCGAAGCCGCTTCCGAGGCCGCTTCGGGACCACAGCATGGGCGACTGCTCGTCGACGATCAGGGCGAGGCTCGCTCCGCACCGGCTGCGGAGCGCGTCCAGGACCTGCTCGAGGCGCCGATCCGGCGGCGCGTGACGCTGCATCGCCTCGCCAGGCTCCACGCCGGAGAGCGTCTCTGCGAAGGTATTCAGTAGCGCCACCAACCGCTCCCGTTGCGCTTCGCGATCCTCTGGAGGGTCTTCGAAGACCACGACCACGCGCTCTGAATCCTCCAGGTTCACCCACACGAGGTGCGGATCATCCGGGTCGAGGCCGCCGATTTCCAGGCGCGCGTCAGCAGCGCCCAGCTGAGCGCGGACGACCTCCAACAAACGCAACACGGCGCGCGACATGAGGCTCACTCTAGCCTGTCACGCGCCGCTTTCGAAGTCGCCGCTTCGTCCAGCCTCAGCCGTTGCGTCGTCGGCGGAGCAACATGGCGCCCAGGCCGAGCAAGCCGATGGACGCCAGGCCGCTTGGCGCGCTGTCACCGGGTGCGCCGGGGACGCTGCAGTTGCAGCCGTCGTCATCTGGAACCTTGAAGCGGGGGGTCGGGTCGACTCCGCCGTCGCCGACGAAGCCGCCCGCGCCGCCGAAGCTCTGTCCAGCGCTCCCGCCGTTCCCTGCGGAACCGGCGTTTCCGCCGCTGCCTCCCGTGGCGCCGCTGCCTCCCGTGGCGACAGAGCCTCCCGTGGCGTTGCTGCCTCCCGTGGCGACAGAGCCACCAGCTCCACCGGTTGCTGCGCCCCCAGAGCCGCCCGAGGTTCCTCCGGCGCCGCCGCCGGTCGTTCCACCCGTCGCCGCGCCGCTCGTTCCGCCCGCGCCAGTGCCCGAGCTCCCCGCGGAGCCGCCGGTGCTCGAGCCGGTTCCTGCGCTTCCGCCGGTTGCGGTGCCGGTTCCACCGGTGCCCGAGCCGGTTCCCGCGCTTCCGCCGGTTGCGGTGCCGGTTCCACCAGTGCCCGAGCCGGTTCCTGCGCTTC
>JAGQIY010000438.1 GCA_020430865.1 Myxococcales bacterium | reverse complement strand
TTACGATTTTGCAATTCTCATGACGGCCCAGAGTCTCTTACGATTTTACGATTCTGGACTACCCAGCCCCCGGTTTGCGATTTTACGATTCCACCGATGACCGACTTGCGCCCTCTCCTGCTCGATCTCGCACGGAAACACGGTTCGATTAACTGCACGGAAATTAGCGAGGAAACGGGCTACACACGGCAAGCGGTGCACCGTCACCTGCGCGCGCTCGTGGATGCTGGTGAGCTCGCGGTGAGCGGACGGGCTCGAGCCACTCGCTACTACTTACCGAAGTCGCCGCCCGGCGCCTTTCGCTTGGACCTGGCTGACTGCGACACGAGTAGCACCTGGGAAATGGTGCGCGGCTTGCTGATCCCCGAGGAATCGACTGATGCCGCGGTCGAGTTGACTCGACGTTGCCTGACCGAGCTCATACTCAACGCCGAGACCCACGCCGCGGCAGCCAGCGCTGAGCTGCGGTGCCGCACTCACCCCAATCTGATCCGCTTCGAACTGCAAGACAGCGGTCTTGGTCTGTTCACGCGGATCCGCGAACGCCTGAAGTTGGGGAGCGACCTGGACGCCTTGTTCACGCTCTCCAAGGGTCCGCTGACGACTCAACCCGCAGCGCATTTCGGGCGTGGACTGTTCCTGGTCGCGGCCGCTTGTCAGCGCTTCGAGCTGACCGCCAACGGGCTGTGCTGGGCGCAGGACAACCTCCGGGGCGATCAGCTCTTGAGCGAAGCACCTTCCGCCAGAGGGACGCTGGCGCGCTGCGAGATCGACCCCGAGACCGAGCTCGAGTGGGACGGCCTGCTTCGGCAGCGACTCCCCGGCAGCAGCCCGCTGGCGGCCACGGGGCACGTGAAGCTCTTCGAGCATGGTCAGCAGTTCGTCTCCCGAGCGGAGGCGCGAGCGCTCCTGCAGGGCCTCGAGGACGTGCTCGACGTGTACCTCGACTTCAAGGGCGTGCGAGGCGTCGGGCTAGGGTTCGCTCAAGAGATCTTCAGCAACTGGCAGAGCGACCACCCGGGAGTACGGATCCACGTTCAGCACGCGAACCCCATCGTGCTGCGTGTGCTGGCACGGGCAGGCGCAGATCTCTGAACTGCGGTCGGCCCGATCCGTCAGCGTTGTGGTGAGCTGACGTGCAACGCAAGGAACTTGCCCTCGTTCGTCAGCACGAAGGCTCGATTGCCGTGAGCGGCGGGCGCCATCGAGAGCCCCATCCCGGTGTGGATGCCGTCAATCACGCCACCGTCCAGGGGACTCACGAGGTAGATCCCGCGCTGCGAGGTGGAGAACATCAAGGCTCCGGCGATGGGCACGGGCCGCGAAACGCCTCCATTCGGCAGATCCCGATGCCACACGCTCTCACCGCTGCTCGGCTCGAGCGCCCACAAGCCGCTGGTCCCCGTCGAAGCGATCAGGAGGCTGCGTGGCGGAATCGCTGGCCCCCCCTCGGGATCGGGGTGGCCAGGCTCACTCCAAAGCATCAGATCGGTCACGCCAGCGACCGCGGGGTTGGACCACACCTGATTGCCGGTCTCCGCATCGAGCGCGTAGACGCCGCCTTCGTAGCTCCCTACGGCGACGGCCGGGCCGTCTGGGAGCGTCAGCGGCTCGGGCGTGGTGTCCACGTCGAGGTACTGCGGCACGTCACCCAGGAGCTGCTCCGCCTCCGCTGACAGATCCACCGGCTGCCAGCGTTCGGCTCCCGTCGCCGCGTCATAGGCGATCACGTTGCCGTCGCTGTACGCCAGATACGCGAGTCCGCGCCACACCAGCACTCCGGAGTGCCCAGCGACCTCCATGCCGAGCGCCGGGGCTCGATGCTGGCTCCAGCGCACCTTGCCACTCCTTGGCTCGATGGCGATCAGCGTGTCGTTGGCGTTGACGACGTAGAGTAGCCCGCCGTGCAGCACGGGCCGTTTGTTGATCTCGGCGTTGGACATGAAGCGCCAGAGCAGCTTCCCGTCTCGCGCACGCACGCGATACAGCGCGCCGTCGTTGCTCCCGAAGTAGACGACGTCATCTTCCGCGTCATAGAGCGGCTCGCACTGCACCGGACCCAGGGTCTCGAAGCGCCAGAGCGTGTCACCATTCACGGCGTTCAGGGCATAGAGGCCATGGTCGCTCGAGCCGACGAACACGCGTCGCCCCGCAACGTCGATCTCGGGCTGCCCCCGCTCGTAGGGCTCCCCTACCTTGCGACTCTCCGCCAACAACGACCGGCGGTACTCGACCTCGATCGCCCAGTTCGGGCGATGCGCCCAGGTGGGCAACTCGGGATTGGCGCCAGCCCGAACCGCTTCACAAGCGGGGAGCCCCAGCGCGGCTGCGACCGCCAGCGGCGCGACCCAGAGGCGCGTCACTCGCCCCCGCTGGGCGCCGGCGCGGCGCCACCGCTGGGGGCTGGCGCAGGCGCCGGAGCTTCACCCGTGGGCGCCTGTGGGAGCGGCTTTCCGTCGGGGCCGATTCCCAGCTTCTTGAGCAGATCGCCGGCGCCGCTGCCCATGTTCTTGATTCGCTCCTGCATCTCCTGGAGCTTCTTGATCATCTCTTCGGGGCTCTCCTGGACCTGCTTCTGCGCGTCCTCGGCTGCCTTCGGATCCAGCACGGCGAGCATCTGTAGGCTCATGGCGTAGACGTAGCCCTGGCGCGCGAACTTGTCGTCGCGGAGCTTCTGGTTGACCTCGAGCAGCAGCTTCTTGGCCCCCTCCTTGTCGCCCGCCTCGAGCGCCAGGCGCGCCTCATGGTACTGGCCGAGCGGCTTGTAGCCATCGACCTCCTGGAGCTTCTTGTACAGCTCGAGAGCCGCCTTCTTGTCGCCCTTGGCCTCGACGGCGAGACCGGCGCCCTCGGTGGCGCGCGCCTTCACGTCGAGATCGACGTTCGCCAACGCAGCCCCGAGCACGCTGTCGTACTCGGTCTTCGCTTCATCGTACTTGCCTTGGTCGAAGAGCACCCCCGCGAGGCCCAGGTGTGCCAGAGCCTGAGCGGCGGGCTCCGACGCCTCTTTGAGCGCGGCGCGGTAAGCCTCTTCAGCGGCCTTCAGGCGTTCCGCGTGGTCCTTGAAGGTCTGCACGCCCATCTCTTCCGGCAGCTGCGGCTGGTCCTCGGTCAGGCCATTTTCCGCACGGATACCTTTCATCAGCGCGTCGGTGACCTTCGCTTCGTCCTGCTTGTGCACGTAGCTGTAGACGTACC
>JAGQIY010000035.1 GCA_020430865.1 Myxococcales bacterium | reverse complement strand
TACGTGGCGAACAGCGCGGGACCGAGGAAGGTGGAACCCACGCCGAACGTCGGCTCTTCGAGCCGGTCGTACCCCGCCAGCTCCAGCTCGAGGCTCGCGTGGCTGACGTCGCTGACTCGCAGACCGCCCATCGCCCAGGGTTCACTGCGATTCGGGGTGAGCTGATCTCGATCGCTCCCCAGCTCGGCGAGTGGGAGGGAGACGTCGCCGCACTGGGCGCGATGCAGCTCTTGCCGCCAGTCGTCGCAGGAAGCCTGAAGGGTGAGCTTGGCCTCGCTGAGCCGACTGGTGGGGATCCGTTCTCCGCTCTCCAGTCGTACGTAGCCGTCTCGGTAGTCGTCAGCAATCCGCGGTAAGTCCGTCGGGCTCACGGCTTGGGAGACATGCCGTCCGCCGCAGCCGCTGAGCAACAGCAGGCACGTGCATATGCAGTAGCCTGCGCCGTGACGGCGCGCTCGTCCAAGCGCTCCCACACGCTGAGCGACAGCAAACGCCGTGCCGCAAAAGGGTGCCGCGTGGATCCAGGCGCCGGGCGGTCGGGTTTCCGGCAGGTGTGGGCGTTCGAGCGCCTCGTGCTCTCACCCCCAAGCCCTCGACGAGCGCCGAACGCGTGACATTCGCGTCGCGGCAGAGCGACGGGATCCGAGCCGCGCGGAAATGTTCGTCGAGGCGGGGTGCCGTCGGCCGCGCCCTCGGAAGGGCCCGAGGAGGCACTCGGTGCGACTTGTAAGTCTTTGTCCTACCCGTTGGGTCAGCGCCCTGGAACACCGGCTTCGCCAGAGATTTCTGGGTGGTTTCAAGCGCTTCGGAGGATTCGGTTACACAGCCGAGCCGGATGGCCTAACCTAACGTTCGTCTGCTTGGAGGAGATCCCAGTGAAGCTTAGCTCTCATCGCCTACGTGTCGGCGCCGTCGCCGTCGTGTCTCTCTTTACGGCCCTGGCCGGCGTCAGCTGTTCGTCCGACGACGGGCCCAGCGGTGGCGGAGGTAGCGGTGGCAGCGGTGGAACTGGCGCTGCCGGAGGCACGGGAGGCACCGCGGGCGTCGGTGGCGTCCCTCAGCCGAAACCCGGCGAACAATGCTTCGACCCCGAGGCGAGCCAGATCAAGCTGAGGGTCAGTCCGGAGTCCGTCGTGTTGGCGCCCGGGCAGACGCGGCAGGTGGAGATCACCGTGGATCCCGACATCTGCGACGTGCGGATGATGAAGTTCGAGTCGTCTGACACCAGCGTCGCGGCTGCACCCGGAGACGCGCGTATCGACCTGGTGACGCCGACGGCCAAGGTGGATGTCACCGCGAGCGCCGCGGGCAAGACGACCATCAAGGCGCTGTTCCCCACGGAAGACGGCGACGTCACCATCGATATCCCGGTCAACGTGATCAGCGCTGACATCGCTGACTGCAGCGGGTCGGGCTCCGGGAAAGTGGACGACGGCGGCACCGTGAGCGGCAGCGGTGGCCTCGCACTGGCGTCCGTTGGGTACCCGAAGAACGCCACGATGCCCAACAAGAACAGCTTCATCTGGTCGGTCTCGGCGTTCGACGCGACGATCGGCTGCGCGGCAGACCAGGTGCCGACCGGCTTCACCAAGCTGGGCCCCGCCGTGACGTTCGGTCCTGCGGACAAGAAATTCCCGAGGGAAATTCCCTTCACCATCCCGATCAACCCCGCGGCCATGCCGGAGATGGCGAGGCTGCGCCACGTGACGGTCTCGTACACCGGACCCAACGTGAAGACCCCGCGTGCCATCCCGATCGCGGACCCGCGCATCATCGAGGACGGCGACGGCTACAAGCTCTACTTCCAGGCGCCGTGGCTCGGAACCTACCAGGCGATCGTCAAGAGCGACGGCGGCACGGTGACCAAGAAGCGCCGCATCACCCACCGCGCGATCGTCGGCGTCAGCATGGGCGGCGGCGGCACTGCGATGACTGGCTTCCGCAACCACGAGAAGTTCGACGTGCTGGCTCCCCTGGGTGGGCCGGTCGAGTGGACGTGGCTGCTCGGGCACATTCGCAACAACCACATCGGCGGCTTCCTGCCCAACGATGGCACCACGGTGCCCACTGGTTTCCCGGAGTTCCCCGAGACCAAGCTGCCTTACGAGCACCCCTCGTCGTTCAATCGCTGGTGGTACGAGTACCCGAAGAACGGAAACGGCGGCTCGTTCCCGCGCTCGGAGTACGTGCAGATCTTCCGCGATCTGTCGCTGATGTTCGGCAATCCGGGCAGCTACAACCAGATGCCAGGCGGCGAGAACCTGCCGGCAGGCGTGCCGCCGGATGATCCGAGCGTGGTCGGCGATCGCACGGATCGCGAGTGTGCGGTGTGGGTCGATCCCATTGGCGACGACCCGAACGAGGCTCACCAGAAGGAGCTGGAGCAGCAGTGCCCAGCGCAGCGCTGCGCCAACACACTGCGCCTGACCAACTACTTCGACCACGACTTCAATCCGAACGGCACCTTCCCGGTGATCACCTTCTGCGATGGTTCGCCGCAGCAGCCGGACCTGACGCCTTACGCGAACACCTGGTCGGATCAGAGCAACAACAAGCCGATGGAGCTGGCGCTGGCCGTCGACTACAACGACAACGGTGTTCGCGACGAAGACGAGCCGGTGATCTTCCAGGGCCACGAGCGGTTCGAGGACCTCGGCGTCGACGGGCTGGCCAACGTGGACGAGCCTGGCTACCAGGCGGGCGTCAATGAAGACCCCAATGGTGACGACTGGAACCCCCAGTACAACCCGACGGGCACCGAGGGCAACCTGCGCTACGACGAGGGCGAGCCCTACGAGGACTACGGCCTGGACGGCGTCCAGGGCACCGCGAGCAGCCCCTACGACTTCGGTGAAGGCAACGGCAAGTACGATATGTCGCCGGGCTACAAGGCCTTCCTCGAGCGCGATTCTCGTACGGTAATTACGCAGGACCCGCTGGGCACGCAGAAGGAGCCGTTCGACGACGCGGCGATGGCGCGCATGGACCTGTGGACCGACGGTGGAACCCGTGACCTGTTCAACTTCGCCGTCTCGGCTCAGGCGATGATGGGCAGCTGGGCCGGGCGCGGGCGCATCGTTCACTACTACACCGGCTTCGACAAGCTCCCAGGGCAGAAGCTGGGTGACGTGTCCCTGTTCTCGGCGGGACACCTCGACTGGCCGTCGATCCCCGGCGGCGTGATGATGCGCTACGGCTCGACCGAGCCGACGGACGCCGACTTCAACTCCGGCAGCGGTCAGCACGTCGGGACTGCCGATCAGATCGTGCGGCGCCTGCAGTCCGCGCTCTACTACATTGGTTCCCACTGGCCGGACGCGCCGCGCGGTCTGTCCGAAGCCTCCGAGATCGATCCCGTCGACGGCGCGGACATCTGCGAGATCCGCGGTGGCTGTGACTTCACCTTCACCGACTCTCGTGGTCGCTCGGGTCCGGTCAGCGTCAACTTCCCGCCCGGCTACTCCAACAAGAAGGCGCAGGACAAGCGCTACCCGGTCATCTACATGCTGCACGGCTACGGGCAGACCCCGGAGGATCTGAAGGCGGCCATCGTCTTCTTGCGGAACTGGATGAACAGCCCGGTCGATTCCTCGGCCTCGCGCTTGCCAGAGGCGATCCTCGTCTACGTCGACGGTCGCTGTCGCCCCAACGCCTCGGGTGAGGAAGCCGAGTGCATCCGCGGCACCTTCTTCACGGACTCCGTGCGTGAGAAGGGCCCCAAGATCGAGAGCTGGTGGATGGAGCTGGTCGACGAGATCGACACCCGCTACCGCACGATGCCCGAGACCGAGATCGAGTGGACCGAGTAGCGCGGCGTCCTGTCTAGCAGTGTGTTGATGAATGCCCGCCCGCGGCGGGCACAAGGGTTGCGTTGGCTCCGAGCATCCACGGACGCATGCATGCGTGGCTCGGTGATCGGCGTTTTAATGCCTTGTGGAAATCACCAATCGATACGCGCGCTTCGGCCTGGGAGGTCTTGGCGGCTGGTCAACTCTCGAGCCAGGACGGAGGAGTCAGCGGGCGACAGAGCTGCTCGGGCCACAGGCACGTGCTTGCATCAGGATAGAGCTCCGCGGCCAAGCAGCTCGCGAAGCGTTGACGGCCGGTGGCCGTCATACCGGGAGTGAAGCGTCGGCAGTTCGCCTTGCGGTACTCGTTCGCGTGTCGCGCCTTCGTCGAAAGACGCGACCGCTCCGCCTTGGGCGGAGTCATGCGGTCGCACTCTTCCGTATCGGTGGGACGAACGTTCTCGAACGCTACCCAGGCGCAGCGCTCGACGTCGACTGCGCAGTCCGAAGCGTCGCAAGCCGCGGGTTGTTGCTCCAGGCAGCGGATGCCTCGCGCTGCAACGTCGGGCAGGAACTCGGCTACCATCCAGTGACACAACTCGGCTCGCTGTGATGGCTGGTCGTCGATGTGGGCGTCCGCACAGGGAGCCAGCGTGTCGCAGCGGCTCGCCAAGCTCCGTGCCGGCGGAGGCTGTTCGTCTTCCTCTGGGCGCGGAGCGACCAGCAGCGTCGAAGCTGGCCGAGCCTTCTCCCTCGATACGCATCCGTGAGAGGCGGCCAGCGCGCAGGTCAGCGTGAGGAACCTCTGCCGGTCGATGCGCAAACCACCCAGCCGCATCTCTCGAGGGTAGCACCGCGAGACTGTGAATGGTCCTCGGTTGCTCGACGCTACGGATTCAAGTAGCTGCACACCGGAGGCATATCCGCGGAGATACGGCGTAGACCGTTGACCCACCAGGTGGCCATGTCGAAGGCGTTCTGCTCTGACCAGACGTTGCTGAGGATGACGGCTCCCGTGGAGCCACACACCGGTAGCACGATCAAGCGGATGCGCACCGGCGTGCCGCGCACGGACCAGGTGCGGGTCACGGCGCGGCCCAGGGTCGTCACGTATTCCGAGTTCTGTTCCACGGCGAGCCGCACGCCACGGCCGATCTCCTTGCTGAGCACCGACTCGAACTCGTCGTAGAGGTGCGCCAGGCTGTCCTGGGTCACCTCCCACTCGCTGAGGCCGACGTGCATGGAGCCCACGCCGCTCTGCGCATCGAGGGACAGCTCGTCACCATCGAGCTTGTAGGTGTAGCCGGGCGGCATCGGCAGGCTGATACCGAGCCGGGGGTTCACGTACACGTTCTCGGAGACGTAGGGGGCGTGGACTCTTGGTTCCTCGGGGATAGGCCGCAGCGCCACCTGGCCGAGGGGCGGCGACGCCTGGGGCGATGCGAAAGTCAGCTCCAGGCTGGCCGTCGCCAGCTGTTCGCGCTCGCTCGTGCTCATGCCGCGGATCATGGCGACGCTCTGGCCGCTGCGCCGCACCAGCTCGCCCTGACCGACTCCCGACGTCAGCGCGCCTCCGGGCTTGGTCGCCCAGCACTGGGCCAGTGAGCGCGCCGCGAGCTCGAACTCCTCGGCGTCCCTTGGCGTGTCCCAGACGCTCAGCCAGACCAGCGCGAGGCCCTGGCGCTCGATCAGCATGAACTCGTCGCCTCCCCAGCCCGCGGCGGCGCGGGTCGCGATGGCCTTGTCCATGCAGTTCTCCAGGATCACGCGGGTCTGCAGCTCTCCCATGCGGCCTCGCAGGCCGAGCTGCCAGCCTTGCGGTACCCCGGGGAACGCGACGGGCACCGCTTGCTCCCCGGAAACGTACTTGCCTGGGTGCAGCACCTGCTCGGTGGTGCTGGGCGGCGAGGAGTACACCTGGTTGACCAGCGGGAAGCCGCCGCTGCGGTGCAGCGCCGTGAGGAAGGTCAGCCCCTGAGTGTAGGGGAAGATCATGCGCTCTCGCATCAAGCCAGGCGAACGCATCAGGGCGACCGAGTCCGCGGTGCCTTCCGCGGCGCGCTCGGTGTCCCGACGGTTCACGGCCTTGCCGGACTCGACCAGGGCGCGGTTCAGGTTGATGTGGTTCAGATCCGCGAGGTAAGCGACCATGGTCAGCATCGCGTCGCCCTCGATCAGCGCCATCGATGCCAGCCGCTGGTCGAGGTCGCTCATGTCCTCGACCTTGGGGATGGGAAAATGCTGATGCTGCAGCGAGTGCCCCAGCTCGTGGGCGACGATCCCCTTCACGTCTTCCGCGGTCTGTTTCAGGGCGCCGGCGTTCTTGCGCACGTGCACGCTGTGAGTGTCCGGGTCGTAGAACGCGATCACCTGCTCGTGCATCACCTGGCGCGGCGAGGTGCCCTTGGCTTCCGACGGCAAGTCGAAGCCAAATGCCGAGTAGACGCTGCGGTAGTCCGAAGCCGTTGGCCGCGCGGCGCCGCCGGACTCCAGATCGCGGATGAAGGCGGCCTCGTCCTGGAAGATCAGCTGCGTCGGGCGCCGCTCCGGCAGGCCTCGGAGCTCCGCCACTCGGCGCACGACGCCGGCCGGATCCCGCTGCAAGTCGGCGAGCGGATCCGGAGCCTCGGCGCCGCGCACATGGCAGCCTGCACCAAGGCTCAACACACCAAGCAAGAACGCGAGCGACGGACGGGCCGTCGAGGTCAGGGGAGACATCTGCGCAACGAGCCTTCACCAGGCCGAAGGAGGCTGCAAGCCACGAGTGCGGACGAAGCCGCGCGGATCTATCAGCCCTGGTCGAGCTTCTTGGCCATCGCGACGCCCAGCTCCTGGGCTCGCGCCGTCGCAGCTTCCACGGCGTCGATCAGCGTGCGGCGCAGGCCGCCGGTCTCCAGGGTGTGCAGGCCAGCGATCGCGGTGCCACCTGGGCTCGTCACCATGTCCTTGAGTCGGCCGGGGTGCTCACCGGTGTCCAGCTGCAGCTTGGCCGAGCCAAACACCGTCTGCGCCGCCAGGAGCAGGGCGGTCTCGCGATGTAGACCCACCTTCACGCCACCGTCCGCCAGCGCTTCGATCATCAGCATCACGTAGGCGGGCCCACTGCCGGACAGCCCCGTGACGGCGTCGATCAGCGACTCGTCGAGCACCACCGTGCGCCCGACGGCGTCGAACAGGTGCTTGGCCAGGCTCATGTCGTGATCCGTCGCGTGCGTCCCTGGAGCGATGGCCGTCGCCCCGGCCAGCGCGATCGCCGCGGTGTTGGGCATCGCGCGCACGACGCGCGTACCAGCGGGTAGCCGACGCTCGAAGGCCTCGATGGGGACCCCTGCGGCGATGGACACCGCCATCGTCTCCGGGCCGAAGGCGTTCGCCGTCTCTCGCACGACGCGGTCGATCACCTGCGGCTTCACCGAGAAGACGAGGATGGTCGACCAGTGCACCAGATCCAGGTTGTTCTTCGTGGTCTCGATGCCGTGCTGCTTCTTCAGGCGCTCGAGTCGCTCGTCGCTGATGTCGCTCGCCCGCACCTGATCGGGTGCGACCAGACCAGACGCCAGCATGCCGCGGATGAGGGCGCTGGACATGTTGCCTGCGCCGAGGAAGCCAATCTTTTCGTTCTGCATGAGCCGCCGCAGTGTACGTGCTGAACGTGCGGGGTCACGCGGGAAGCGCAGGTTCGGATCAAACGCAGCACCCCCGGAGCCGCGCGTTCACAGCAGCCCGAGCTCGCAGAAGTGCTCCCGCAGCTCGAAGGCCGTCGTCGCCCGGCGCACGCTGGGCAGCGAGGTTGGCAGCCTGGGATCCGACGCCGGCTCCTCGCGCACAGGCTCGAATCCGCTCGCGCTCGGAGGCGGCGCCTCGAAGCCCGCGCCGTTGAACCAGATCGCGTCGGCTCCCACCCCCAGCGCCCCGCGGATATCCGCCTCGAAGGAGTCTCCGACGTGCAGCAGCTCCGCGGGCTCGACCCCGAGCGCTGCGGCTGTCAGGCGAAAGATCGCCGGATCCGGCTTCTCGCAACCCACCACGCCGGAGTCGGTGATGGTGTCGAAGGCGTCCAGCTGTCCGAGCTCTTCGATCAGCAGCTCGAGTTTCCCTTCGGAATTGCTGAGGATGCCAACGGGGATGCGATGTTCACGCAGCTCGCGCGCCAGCTCGAACATCCCGCGCACCGGCCGGCGCCACAGGTTCTGCCTCGGCTGCTCCTCCCATAGCCACTCGGTCAGCTCCGCCGCGAGCCGCTCGCGCTCGTCGAGCCCCTGGCCTTGCTCTCCTCGGGGCCGGGGGTGAGGCACGATCTCCGCCGCGGCGAGCAGGCGCTGCATGAAGCGCTTCCAGGCTTGCTCTCCGCCTTCGGCCGCGGCCATGGCGGCGGCGTACTCGCTCCAGGCGAGGGGCGTGCTCTCGTCGAGCCGCTCGACCTCTGCCCGAACTCCGCGCTCGGCGAGGCGCCTGGCCAGGAACGCAGTGTCCAGCTCGACGAGGGTCTGTCCCGCATCGAAAGTTACCG
>JAGQIY010000437.1 GCA_020430865.1 Myxococcales bacterium | reverse complement strand
TGCGCCGGACGCTCTGCTATCGCGTCCGAGCGCTCGTGAATGTCGGGTGTATCTGGAAGGGGCTGGAGCTCGCGTACGAGAAGGCCAGCAAGCTCGGCGCCGGGGCGCTGCTGCGCCAGATCGATGAGCTGCTCGTGACCGAGCGGATCGATGAAGTCGGCTGGCCGGCCGAGGCGCTTGATGCGATTGAGGCGGCGGGGTTGAGCGTGACTTTGCCGACCGATGAAGTCGCGCCAGGGCGAGCGCAGTGCGGTCAGTCTCGCGGCAGTGCGGCGCGGGCGTGGGCGATGCTCTCGATGAGCTTGCGTTCCAGTAGTTCGCGTGGCGGCAGCTCGGTCAGATAGCTCGCCACCCGCACCGATCCCTCGCTCAGCTCAAGCAGCTCGATCTGCTCCTCGTTCTTGTCGGCGCACAGGATCAAGCCCAGCGGCGGGTTCTCGCCCGGCTGCCGTTCGTAGCGGTCCAGCCAGCGCAGATACAGCTCCATCTGGCCCTTGTCGCGGGCGTCGAAGCGGTCGAGCTTCAGCTCGATGGCCACCAGCGCCCTCAGCGGCCGGTGGAAGAACAAGAGGTCGAGGTAGAAATCGTCGGCGCCGATCGACATCCGCTTCTGGCGCGCGATGAAGCTGAAGCCCTGGCCAAGTTCGAGCAGGAAGCTCTCCAACTCGCGCAGGATGGCGGCTTCGAGATCAGCCTCGCTGAAGTCGGCGGGCAGGCGCAGGAAGTCGAGCACGTACGGGTCGCGGAAGACGAGATCGGCCGACATGCGCTGTTCGTCGCGCAGCGCGGTGAGGGCCTGCTCGACGACCAGCGCGGGGCGCTTGGCGATGGCCGTGCGCTCGAAGAGCATGCCGCCCATCTTCTGCTTGAGCGTGCGGGTGCTCCACCGCTCGATGCGGCACAGCTCGGTGTAGAACTGGCGCTTGAGCGGATCATCGATGGCGATCAGCTCGCGCAGGTGGGTCCACGTCAATTGTGCACGCAGTGCGTTCACAATCTCGGCGTCGGGGAAGACCTCGGCGAAGCGGAGCATGTAGTAGAGGTTGCGCTTGCTGAAGCCGCGCCCGAAGTCCGCGGTAAGCGCGTCGGCCACGGCGTCGACGACCTGCTCGCCATAGGCGGCGCGGTCCTCGCCGACGACTTCATCGCGCAGCCGGCGCCCCACCTGCCAGTAGAGCAGGACCAGCTCGCTGTTGACCGCCCGGGCGACGCGCTGGCGAGCCGTGTCGATCAGCGTTCGTAGCTCGTGCAACAGCGCGTCGCTGGCCAGCGAGATCGAATCTGGCATCTCGGCCTCTCCTGACTTCGCCCACATCGGGGCACAAGCTACTTCAACGCCGCATATCGCGCGACCCTGTCGCGCTCAGTCCGCGTCTGGCCGCAGGCCCGCGGCGTGAAAGGCCGTGCTCAACTCGGTCACCGTGGCTTGCAGGGCCTCGAAATAGCCGCGGTTCAGGGCGCGCTCGAAGCGCAGGTAACGAAGGCCGCAGTCGAGCAAGGCCTTGGCGAATGCCTGGCGGGCGCAGCGCGCGGTCTCGATGAAATCACCGCTGATGGTCACCGCGTCGCCAGTGACGTCGAGCCGAAGCCCGCCGGTCTTGGTGAAGTAGCCATAGCCCCATGACTCACCAAGCAGTAGTGATGCACCGCCGCGCAGGCAGAGGTTCTCGCAGGCGAAGTAGAGATCGTCCTCAATTTCGATGGCCGGCTGGCCCGCCGCCTCGATCACCAGCCAGCCGTCTGCGTCGGGGCGCAGTCGATCAGCGAGCACCGTCACGTCGGCGGGCAGCTCGGCCTCGCTGATCGGCGCGGCACCCCGGATGTCGATCTTGAAACTGACCCTCATCGAATGATCCTCCGAATGGCTTGAAGGCTCTCGGCGCCCACAGTCATGACCCCTGTCCCGCTGGCAGGGAAGAACTGCCCGACGCACAGGTTGCGTCCCACCGTC
>JAGQIY010000436.1 GCA_020430865.1 Myxococcales bacterium | reverse complement strand
TTCCTCCAGAACCTGGCCTACTCCTTCAAATTGAAGAAGGTGCCCTACCTCGACGTGAGCCTGATCGCGCTGGGGTTCGTGCTGCGAGTCGAGGCGGGAGGCTACGCGGCGCACATCTCCGTGTCGCGCTACTTGATCGCCTGCACCGCGCTCCTCGCGCTGTTCCTGGGCTTCGGCAAGCGACGCCACGAGCTGGCCGCGGCCGCAGAAGACCTGGGGAAGACCCGGGCCTCCCTGGAGCGCTACAGCGCGGGCGGTCTGGACACCGCGCTGGTCGTGACCGCCGTGGCCACGATCGGTGTCTACCTGGCCTACACGCTGGATCCGGCCACTCGAGAATTTTTCCGCACGGATTATTTGTGGCCCACCACCGCGTTCGTGGTCGCCGGTGTCCTGCGCTTCTTGCACCTGGTGCGTAGCCGCCCGAAGGCCGAGAGTCCGACCCAGGAGATGCTGCGCGATGGGCCGTTCGTCGGCATCGTGCTCTTGTGGATCGGCCTGGTGCTCTGGATCGTCTACAACTTGCGGCCCGGGGGATGACCGAAGTCGAGCAAGCGCCGCTGCCCGCGGCCCCACCGCCAGCGCCGACCAGGAGCGGCCCCATCACGGACCTGGTGCTGACGCTGCCGATCTTCTTGCTGTACCACCTGGGCGTCGTGTTCTTGCCCGTGCGCAACGCGGCGGATCTGGTGACGCGAGAGCTGATGAGCCTCGCCGACAACAGCCTGCTCGCCTACAGCGGGCTCACCCTGGCCATCGGGGCGGTCTACGTCGGGGTGCTGCTGGTCTTTCGCCAGCGGGGCGCGCTGCACTGGCAGCGCTTCGCCTGGGTCGCCGCGGAAGGCGTGCTCTACGCGGTAGCCATGCGGCTGATCGCGGGGTGGGTCGTGGGCGAGATCTTCCTGGGGGGAGTCACCGGAGGTCCGTTCGCGGGCTTCGTGATGAGCCTGGGCGCGGGTTTCTACGAAGAGATTGCCTTTCGGGTGATCATCTACGGGCTGGGCCTGAAGCTGATCCTGGCCTTCGTGCCCGCGCCGCTCCCGCTGAGGAAGCTGTGGCTGACCCTGGGCTGGGCGCTCGTCGCCTCGATGATCTTCAGTGGCTGGCACTATGTCGGTGCCCTGGGCGACCCCTTCGACCCCAAGAGCTTCGTGTTCCGCACGGTATGCGGCTTGGTGTTCACCGCCATCTATCAGGTGCGCGGCTTCGCGCCGGCGGTGTGGACTCACGCGCTCTACGACATCTGGGTCTTGGTCTTCTGAACCTCGTGCGTTTCGCTCGGGGGAGAGGTGAGCCGGGCGAGGACGAAGCACTCCAGGTTGCCCTTTGGGCCCGGGAGCTGGGAGTCGGCTTCAGCGAGTAGCTCGAAGCCCGCCTGCTCGAGCTCTGCCTTGACGCCGTCGATGGCTCGTTGGCGCAGCTGCGGGTCGCGGATCACCCCTTTGAAGCGCCGCGCGACCTCGCGCCCGACCTCGAACTGCGGCTTGATCATCGCCACTAGGTGGCCACCTGGGCGTAGCGTCGCTGCGATCGCAGCGACCAGCTTGCCGATGCCGATGAAGCTGGCATCGACGACGACCAGCTCGATCGGCTCGGCGAAATCGGCTGCCTTGAGGAAACGAGC
>JAGQIY010000034.1 GCA_020430865.1 Myxococcales bacterium | reverse complement strand
CGCCTGCTGAGCTCACGCTCGACCCCCACCGCGAATGCCCGGCCCTGAGCTCCGAGCTCGGCGGGCTCGACCAGGATCACCGGCACGCTTGCAGTCGCCGCGAACTCCAGCGCGGGCTTGCTGCCGCGCGCGTCGACTCCCGCAATCAACACGGAAGCGCCCGCGCCTGCGAGTTCCGAGAGGGCGCGCTGCATCGCGCCGGGCTCGCCATCCTCCTCGGCGGAGACCATCTGTACATTGGCTGGGTCGCGCGCTGCCTGGGGCAAACCCAGCGCCCGGGTCACACCCGACGCCAACGCGGCGGAGCGGCGCTGGCGCTCCGCCGTGCCCGTGCTCAGCACGAGGCCGAGGGCCCTGCCCCGGACACTCGGTGCCCGCCCGCCCTGGGCTGCCAGCCGTGCCAGCTCGACCCGCTGCGCTGCCTGTTGCTCACTGGTCGGCCGCTCGACGAGCAACCTGCGCGCGAGCTCGGCGTCGTGCTGCTCGATTGCCCAGCTGGCCAGGCGCATGATCAGCAGCGAGCGCAGCCAGTCTCGCTCGCTCGCCAGCTCTGGTCCTACCTCACCCTCGCTCAGATCGCGGAGCGTCGCCTCGAGCGCGCGAGGCGGGATCTGATCGAGGCGGCGCTCGATCAAGGCGTGGACCAGGTCGCGCTCTTCCTGCGGTGTGTCCGCAGCCCAGCGCAGCATCGCCGACACCGCGTCGCGCCAGCGCTTGGCCTTGAGCAACGCAACGACCAGCTGTTCTCGATACAGGGCCCGTTCGCTGGGCTCGATCAGCTTGCCTTCCAGAGGCTCCAGCAGGGCGAGCGCCGCGCCAGGCTGCCCGAGGCGGATACGGATCGCGGCCTCGACGATGTCTCCCAGATCATGCACGGAGCCCAGGGGTCCGGAGCGGGTCGCGCGCGCCAGCTCCCTGGCCTTCGCGAGCTCGCCCTTCTCCACGTGGATCCAGGCGAGGTAGACCATCGCGCGTCGAACCTGTTCATCCTCAGGGAAACGCTTGATGAAGCGCTCTAGCGGCTGTTGCAGCACCAGCCGGGTGTCGGGGCGATCGTACCAGGCCTCGGAGATACGCCTGAACGCCGCCTGGGAGCCTTGTGACTCGGCGAGCACCGCGTCGGGACGATCGGCGCTCTTCTCTCCCCCACCACAGGCGGCGAAGCAGGCGACGCAGGCCAGCGCCGCGAGCCAAGCGCGCCCTCGGAGCAGGCCGTTCCCCGAGGCCACCCGGTGGTCCGGGGAAAGTCCGTGTGGTCGAACCCGCATCGAATCGCTTGCTTACCATGCGCTGACCGCACCGCGATCGCCGAGCAGCCGGCCCACGGGGACGCCGCAGCCTGCCCAAGGAGAAGCTCGAAAAAGCCGGCAGCCTCTAGTATTGCCTGGTCAGGTGGGCACGACCGACGTTGGCACGAGCGGGACGGGGCGCTTCCAGCCAGGCGCTGGGTGGTTTCGGCGCGTGGCTTGGGCGGTGTGCCTGGCGTGGCTGGTTGCGCACGTCGCGACCCTGATCGCCGTGCCAGCCGAGTCCGGGTTGCCGACCTGGTCCTCGCCCGAGGCGCTGTTCGGCGCGCGCTGGGCCGTGGTCCTTCGCCTCGCCCTGATGGGCTGCCTCGGCTGGCTGTGCTGGGGCTGGGTGCGGCGACGCCTGCGCCTCGAGGGCGACATCGGGCGACTGTGGCGGGTAGGCGGGAGTCTCACACTGGCCTTCGTGGTGTTCCACGTCGTGCACGTGGGTCACGTGTTCCGCGTGGCGGATCCCATCGCCACTCAGCGCCTACCCGAGCTGAACGATCGCCTGGCCGCGACGCTCTCGGGCACCTACGGCGGCGTGCCCTGGTTCTCCTTCGCCTACCTCGTCGGCAGCATTGCCGCCGGGATATTGTGCGGCGTGGAGGTCTGGCTGCTTTCCGCCAGTCGCGGCGTCTCCAGCGACAGCTGGCGCCGGAGACGCACCCGGCGCTTTCTCGCCGTCTGTGCAGGCGCTCTCGTCGGCTCAGCGTGCCTGCGCGCGCTGCTCTTCTTCGCCACTGGCGCGCGGCTCTGGCACTGAGCGGTCTCAGGCCTGCGAGGACGCGTCCCAGACCGCGACAAGACTGCCCCGAGCTGCGCGGTTCGTGTCGGGACTGTTGCGAACCCGAGAACGCCCGAACGCGGCCGGGCGCGATCAGTCAGGTAGGCTAAGCATTTGCCGACGGCACGAGTAATCCACTCGACTCCGCCGCTCGTGGTGTCAATCTGCTAGCCTCCTCTCGGGTCATCGTCCGCCCCACTCGGGCCCTCTCATGAGCTCTTCGCAGAATCGCCTGCTCGCTCGTCGTGCCTCCCGTCGCACGCGTGGCCCGTACTCCGGGAGTCGCGGGTTGACGCCCGTGGCTGACGCGGATCCCGCTCTGCTGCCAGTCACCCCGGAGCTGCAGGCCAGTCAGCAGGAGCTGCTGCGAGCGCCGTTCGAGAGCCGCTACGCGAAGCCACGGCTGCTGGGGCGCGGCGGCATGGGTGAGGTGTACTTGCTGCGCGACGGTCGAGTCGGGCGCGACGTCGCCTTCAAGCGCATCCGCCGCCAGCACACCGGCCGCGGCGACCTGGAGTCGCGTTTCCTCCGGGAAGCTCGCGTCCAGGGTCAGCTGGAGCACCCGAGCGTCGTCCCGGTGTATGACGTGGGCATCACCCCCGAGGGGGAAGCCTACTTCACGATGAAGCGTATCCAGGGGCTCACCCTGGCCAAGATCATCAGCGGCTTGCGCAACGACGACCACGCGATTCGTCAGCACTACAACGTGCGTCGGGTCCTCGGGGCCATCAGCCGTGCCTGCCTCGCGCTAGCGTATGCGCACACGCGCGGAGTCATCCACCGAGACCTCAAGCCCGCCAACATCATGCTGGGTGACTACGGCGAGGTGTACCTGCTCGACTGGGGCGTGGCCAAGGTCACCGGCGCCAACGTCGACTCGCTCCTTGCCGACGCGATGCTGCTGGACGAAGCGGAAGCGGACGCAGGGGAGATCGAGGTCGGAGACACTGGCATCGGCTCCCTGCTCGGGACGCCAGGTTACATCGCGCCGGAGCAGGCCCGTGGCATGGTCTCCATTGACTCCCGGGCGGACATCTATTCGATGGGCGCGATCCTGTTCGAGGTGCTGGCCCTGGAGCCGCTGCACCGTGGGCGAGATCCCGAGGAGATCTTGCAGTCGACCTTCCTGGGCACGGATCTCCGCCCGAGCGTGCGCGCCAGGCGCGAGAGCATCAGCGTGGATCTGGACGAGATCTGCCAGCGCGCGTGCGCGCTGAACCCAGCAGAGCGCTTCACCTCGGCACGAGAGATGTCCGAGGCCATCGAGCGCTACCTGCACGGCGCCAGGGACGACGAGCAGCGTCAACAGATGTCGCAGCGCCACACCATCAACGCGCAACTCCACCTGGCACACGCTACCCTGGACGATGTCCGCACGGAAAAGCTGCGGGTGGACGCGATGCGAGAGCTTGGGCGAGCGCTGGCCCTCGACCCGGACAACCAGGCCGCCTTCGACACCCTGATGCGCGCCCTGACGGCGGCGCCGGGTCAGCTCCCTCCGGAAGCGGAGGCGGAGCTCGCATCTGCGAGTCGGCGCGATCACGCACGGGCCGCCAAGGTCCGCGCCTTCGCCTACCTGACCTGGCTGCTGGCGGTCCAAGCCGGGCTGTACCTCGGCGTCAGCAACGTCAACGCCTGGCTGGCCTTGAGCGCCGTGCTCGGCGTGCTCACCATCTACAACTTCTGGATGGCCTCGACCCGCGTCAGCCACCGTGGCCACGCCATCGCCATGATGGTCCTGGCATTCAGCGCGGTGAGCATGGTCTCTGGCTTGTTTGGGCCGTTCGTGCTGGTGCCTACGCTGGCGGTGGCCACCTCCGCCGCGCTGATCGTCAGCCTGCGAGCCGAGCGCAAGTTGCGCTGGTTGATCACGCTCCTCGCCGTCGCCTCGGTGCTGGGACCGACCCTGCTCGACTACCTCGGCATCCACGGCATCTCCAACGTCTTCGGCCAGACCGCAGCGCTGCTGCCTGCCCTCGGCCGACTGCCTCAACGCGCGAGCCTCCTGCTCGTCACGGCGCTCTCGCTGGTGATCGTCGTGTTCGCCAACGTGTTGGTCGGACGTGCGGTGGACGCGCTGGTGATGGCGGAGCGTCGGGGCTTCGCCCGAGCCTGGCGGCTGCGGCAGCTGCTCCCGAAGCGAGCGCGAGCGTACACCCGGCGCCACGGCCACTGAGTTTTCTCGGCGTTTGTCCCGGGTTTGGGGGCGAGGCACGCTGATCGTCCGTCTAGGTTCGACGTCTCGAAGCTGCGAGGGTGAAGGCATTCCGATGACGCCAGATGTGGGAAAGCTCTGGCTGCATTGCCCGCACCCCCACGCCCCACGTAGAGTCCGAGGAGGTGCAAGGGAACTCCAACCGCAAAGTCGAGGCGCACACGACACAGCTCGACACCTGTCGCGACCTCGAGCGCGAAGTGGAGCGGGCGCCCGAGCCGACGTTGTCGATCGTCTTCTGTCCAGACAATCGAGCGGCGAAGCGCGAGCTGTCTCTGAGTGACGAGCCCCTGCTCATCGGGCGTGAAGCAGGTAAGCATGGGTTGAACCTCGCCGACCCACGCATCTCCCGCCTGCACCTGAGGATCCTGAGCGAAGCCCGAGGACATCGGCTGGTCGACATGAACTCGTCCAATGGGACGTACGTGAATGGCCAGCGCGTCGGCTCCTGCTCGCTCCAGCCCGGGGACGTGGTGCGAGCCGGCAACAGCCTGTTCGTCTTTGGCCTCGACGACCCGATGATGAACGTGCGGCGCCGCGCCGCGCGTGGCGCAGCGTCTGATCTGACGGTGTTGCTCGAAGGGGAGACGGGCACGGGCAAAGAGGTGTTGGCCCGCTTCATCCACGAGACCAGTGCGCGCCGCGGCCGGTTCATCGCGGTCAACTGCGCGACGCTGCCTCGAGACCTGATCGCGGCCGAGCTCTTCGGCCACACCCGGGGCGCCTTCTCCGGCGCTGGCGAGGGCCGCCCCGGCCTGTTCGTGAGCGCAGCCAAGGGCTCGCTGTTCCTGGATGAGATCGGCGAGCTACCTCTGGATCTGCAACCGGCGTTGCTGCGCGCGCTCCAGGAGCGAGCCGTGCGCCCCGTCGGCTCTGACTCCGAAGTGGCCGTGGACGCCCGGATCATCGCCGCGACCAACGTGAACCTCGAGCAGGCGGTGGCCCAGGGTCGTTTCCGCGCAGATTTATTCGCGCGACTCGCAGAGCTACCTCTCCAGCTGCCTCCGCTGCGGCAGCGGCGGCGGGAGATCCTGGGCCTTGCGCTGACGTTCGCGCGCAACGCGGGCCGCGAGCTGGATATCTCTCCGGACGCAGCAGAAGGCATGCTGCTCTGGGACTGGCCCTACAACGTGCGCGAGCTGGAGTCCCTGGTGCGCTCGTTCGTGGCGACCGAAGAAGCCGAGCACACCTTGGACGCCGCGTACCTGCACCGCACGCGGCCCGCGCTGGTGAGCCACCTCGGGGATCGCAAGACCACGGACTCGAACGTGTCGACCTCAGGCAGTGGCTCCGGCGCCATCCGCCTGGGCGCGACCCGCGAACAGTTGCGGGCCGCGCTGTCGGAACACTCAGGAAATGTCTCTCATGTGGCCAAGGCGCTGGGGAAGCCGCGGGCCCAGATCTACCGCTGGCTCAAGAGCTACGGGCTGGACCCGGAGAGCTTCCGCTGACTAGTTCAGCCCACCGCCTCGGATGAATCTGGCGTGGGCTCCCCAGCGCCAGCGCTCTCGAAGATCCCGCTTGGTCGACGCACCATGTTGACCACACCGGCGCGCGGCCGGAGCTTGGCCTCGACGTTCTCCAGCTGGTGCTTGAGTCGCACGACGACGTCATACAGTGCCTGCACCTCGACCGCCTCGAGCTCTTCGACCCCCTTGGTCTCCGCGAGTTGCCCCGAGGCAACGCGATCCATCTGACGGACCACCTTCACGAAACCGGGCAAGCGACGACGGCCACGACGACGGCCAGGACGCATGCGGCTGCACTCGGCTTCCATGCGCCGCACCGACCAGTGCTGCGCCTGGGCTGAGTCGAGCAAGCGCCGCTGCTCGTCCTGAGACATACCCATGACCGCCCGGAAATGCGCAGCGCCCAGGTCCGGCCACTGCTCCAGCGCGCCCAGGCGCACCGTCAACTCGAACAAGCCAACCGCGCGATACAAGGTCACCGCACTCAGCTTCAGATCCTTGCGCCCGGTCAGCGTACGGAAGCTGACGTTCGCGCCGTCGCGCCGTCGCCACTCCGAGATCTCACCCCCGTACAAGCGATCCACGACGAGCTTTCCGAGACGGACGCTGTCCTCGAGGGCCGAGAGCTCCTCGAGGCCTCCGATCTCCTGCACCAACAGGTCGATGGCCTTCAACTGCGACTGACGTTTGCTAAGTTGATCTGACACTGCGTACCTCCGTATTTCCGCGAGCGTGCATCCCATTAAGCAAGCGCAATGCCGCAGGTGTCCGCGATGAGAGGTCAATGATTTCAAATACTTTGGAGCTGGGTGTATCACTCGCCTGATACACTGAATCCGCGCTGAATCACCCCGCGAGGAAACACCTCGATGCGGATACGCTCGGACCAGACGTGGCGATCGGCGAGCCCACGGCTGTCCCTGCTCCTGAACTTCGCCGAGGGGTCTGAACCCAGAACCCCTCCTCTGTTTGGCTCGCAGGCTCGCAAACAGAGTCTCCTCCCCAACGCGCCTCGCACGTGCCGTGCGACAGCGAGGCTGGGACCAGACGTGGCGATCGGCGAGCACACGGCTGTCCCCTGCTCCTGAACTCCGCCGAGGGGGCGCGGATTTCGATCGTTGGGCCTTGTCAAGTCACTCTTAGTGTCTAGGATACACTAAGTCCTGAGATGTTCTAGGCCACAGTGAGCGCGCGCGGCGCCAGCACGTCGCGAGCAGAAGGGAGCAACCATGCCTGACAGCCGAACCAGTCCTGTCGGTGGAACCGATGCGACACCGCCCTCGAGCGCGCACCCTTCGAGTTCGTCGACCGGGCTGTTGACGGATCTGTATCAGCTCACGATGGCGCAGGGCTACCACCAACACGGCCTCGCAGAGCAGGAAGCCGTCTTCCACCTGTTCTTCCGCACGCTGCCGTTTCAGGGCGGATACGCCATCTGCGCTGGACTCGAGTCGGCGCTCGAGCAGCTGACGGCATTTCGCTTCGAGCCCGACGACACGGACTACCTGCGTTCGCTGCGCGCGGCGAACGACGAGCCGCTGTTCAGCGAGTCGTTCCTCTCCTACCTGAGCGACCTGCGCTTCAGCTGCGACATCGACGCGATGCCGGAGGGCACCGCGTGCTTCCCCCACGAACCACTGCTTCGCGTCCGGGGTCCCCTGGCTCAGGCGCAGCTCGTCGAGACACTGCTGCTGAACACCATCAACTTCCAGACCCTGGTGGCGACGAAGGCGTCGCGCATCGCGAGCGCCGCGGGAGATTCGCCGGTGCTCGAGTTCGGACTGCGTCGGGCGCAAGGTCCTGACGGTGGACTCAGCGCAAGTCGCGCCGCCTACATCGGCGGCTGCGCCGCGACGTCCAATGTCCTGGCCGGAAAGCGCTTCGGCATCCCGGTGCGCGGCACCCACGCACACAGCTGGGTGATGTGCTTCGACAGCGAACTCAGCGCGTTCGAGCGCTATGCCGAGGCCATGCCGAACAACTGCATTTTCCTCGTGGATACATACGACACGCTCCAGGGCGTGGAGCACGCGATCCGAGTCGGCCTGCAGCTCGAGCGCAACGGTCATCGGTTCCTGGGCATCCGCCTGGACTCGGGCGACCTTGCGAAGCTGTCGATCGAGGCTCGAGAGCGCCTCGACGCCGCCGGACTCACGAACGCGGCGATCGTTGCCAGCGACGACCTCGACGAGTATCGGCTCGCCGAGCTGAGGCGCAACGGCGCGAAGATCAGCGTCTGGGGCGTTGGCACCCGGCTTGTCACCGCCTTCGACCAGCCAGCGCTGGGTGGCGTCTACAAGCTGGCAGCCCTGCGCCCCGATGCCAGCTCCGACTGGGAGTTCAAGCTCAAGCTCTCCGAGGTGCCGATCAAGACGTCCATCGCGGGTGTGCTCGACATCGCCCGCTTCGAGCTCGACGGCCAGGTTTGCCTCGACCTGCTCTATGACGCCGGTCTGAGCGAGGCGCCGAAGAGCTCCCGGGAACGCGTTTCCCCGTGGAGCGGTACCAGGCTGCACAGCGAACAGCGCCTGGACCCGCCGGCGACCGCCACCTGGCGCTCGCTCCTGCAGCCCGTCATGCGCGGCGGCACGCGCCTGGACTCCCCAGCGCCGCTCTCCCTGCTGCGTGAGCGCGCCATGGCCGAGGTCAAGCGCCTTCCCCTATCCGCGAGGCAACACGGGAACACCGCGACTCCGGTCGCGGTGGGCATGGAAGCTGGACTCCAGCGCTTGAACCAGCGCCTGAAGCAGGAAGCGCGAGGAAAGCGCGAGCGCGCTGAGACCCGAGGTGAAGACGCATGAGATTCCTGGAAGTTGGCGCTGCTGCGCTGAATCAAACTCCCCTCGACTGGGACGGAAACCTGCGCCGCATCGAGCTCGCGCTTGCCCAGGCGCGCGCGGACGACGTCGCCGTACTTGCGCTCCCCGAGATGTGCATAACTGGCTACGGCTGCGAGGACGCCTTCCATGCCCCCTCGGTGCAACGCCTGGCGCTCGAGGTCCTCGAGGCGATCTTGCCCTCCACCAAGGGCATGATCGTCGCCGTCGGTCTGCCCTTCTGGCATCAGGACGCCGTCTACAACACCGCCTGCCTGATCGCCGATGGCGAGCCTCTCGGCCTGGTCTGCAAGCGTGCCCTGGCGGGCGATGGCATCCACTACGAGCCCCGCTGGTTCAAGCCTTGGCCAGCTGGAGCGCGCAGCAGCTGTCGGGTGCTGGGGAGAGGGCTACCGATCGGCGACGTGCACTTCGACTTCACTCCCTTGCATCCTCCCGGCAACGAGCCACCAGGTGCCAGCTACAGCCAGATCGAGTCCCTGCAGATCGGCTTCGAGATCTGCGAGGACGCCTGGGTCACTCAGCGCCCTGGTCGCGAGCTGTCCCTGGCCGGTGTCGACATCGTGCTCAACACCAGCGCCAGTCACTTCGCCTTCGGCAAGCACCGGACACGAGAACGCCTGGTCCTCGAGGGCTCCCGGGCCCTGGGGGTCAACTACGTCTATTCGAACCTGATGGGCAATGAAGCGGGTCGGGTGATCTACGACGGCGGCGCGTTGATCGCTTCCTCGGGCCGCCTGGTCGCGCGTGGCCCGCGCTTCAGCCTCCAGGAGGTCGAGCTGACCCATGCGCTGATCGACATCGACCTCACGCGGGTGCATCGCGCCAAGGTCGCGAGCTACGCTCCGGGGGTCGCCGCCGAAGGTCGCGTGCGCTGTGACTTTCGTCCGCGCCTCAGCGCCCCTCGCCCCCAGGAAACCCTGCGCCCCGACTGGGAGAGCGACGAGGAGAACCTGAAGTCCGAAGAGTTTAGCCGCGCGGTAACGCTTGGGCTCTTCGACTACATGCGCAAGAGTCGCTCCCGAGGCTTCGTGGTCTCGCTCAGCGGCGGCGCGGACTCGACGGCCGTCGCCGCGTTGTGTCGAATGAGCCTCGACCGCGCTCAGACAGAGCTGGCCGCATCCGAGCTGAAGCGGCGCCTGAGCTACTGGCCGGAGCTGTTCGAAGGCGACCGAGCACGCCCGGAGCAGTGGCTCACCACCGTCTATCAGGCGACCAGGAACAGCTCCGAGAAGACGCGCGACGCCGCAGCCAGCGTCGCCAAGGCGCTCGGGTCGACGCACCATTTCCTCGACATCGAGGGACTGGCTCGGGGCTACGTCGAGCTGGTCGAGGGCGCGACGGATCAGCTCCTCGACTGGCAGCAGCACGACATCCCGCTCCAGAACATCCAGGCCCGCGCTCGAGCGCCAGGGGTGTGGCTGCTGGCCAATTTGCGGCGCGCGCTGTTGCTCTCCACCAGCAATCGCTCCGAAGCCGCCGTGGGCTACGCGACCATGGACGGTGACACCGCGGGTGGACTCTCGCCCATCGCAGGCATCGACAAGGCGTACTTGCTCGAGTGGCTCCGCTGGCTCGAAGCGCGCGGACCAGCGGGGCACGGGCCCATGCCATGCGTTTCCGTGGTGAATCACCTCAGACCGACCGCCGAGCTGCGCCCGGAGTCCGCCGCCCAGACCGACGAGACGGATCTGATGCCTTACCCGGTGCTCGACTACATCGAGCGCGCGGCAATCCGTGACATGCGTAGCCCCGCGGAGATCCACGGTCTGCTCGCGGTTCGCTTTCCGGAGTACTCGCGCTCGGATCACCTGCTGTGGCTCGAACGCTTCTTCCGCCTGTGGAGCCAGAACCAGTGGAAGCGCGAGCGCTACGCCCCGAGCTTCCATCTGGACGACGAGAACCTGGATCCGAAGACCTGGTGCCGCTTCCCGATCCTGAACGGCGGCTACGCCCGGGAGCTGAGGGAGCTGCGTGAAGTAGCCGATGCGGAGGAGGCATGAGCTACACCTACGAGTATCCTCGCCCGGCGCTGACCGTCGACTGCGTGGTCTTCGGCCTCGATGAGGACGACCTCAAGGTGCTGCTCGTGCAACGCGCCGGAGAGCCGTTCAGAGGCAGCTGGGCGTTGCCCGGAGGATTCGTCGACATGCAGGAGACCACCGACGACGCCGCGCTGCGTGAGCTCGAGGAGGAGACCGGCGTTCGCGACGTCTACCTCGAGCAACTGTACACCTTCAGCGCGGTGAACCGCGATCCCCGTGAGCGCGTCGTGAGTGTGGCCTACTACGCGCTGGTCAAGCTCAGCGAGCACGCTGTGCGGGCAGCCACGGATGCGAGCGATGCAGCCTGGTTCAGCGTCGAGGAGGCCACGAACCTGGCCTTCGACCATGACGAGATCGTCGCGACGGCGCGCGAGCGGCTCCGGGGCAAGGTGCGCTACCAGCCCATCGGCTTCGAGCTCTTGCCCGAGAAGTTCACCCTCACCCAGCTTCAGCGCCTGTACGAGATCGTGCTCGACACCGAGCTCGACAAGCGCAACTTTCGCAAGAAGATCCTGGCGATGGACCTGCTGCGCTCCCTGGACGAAGTGGAGAAGGGCGTGGCCCACCGCGCCGCGCGGCTCTACCGCTTCGATCAACGCCGCTACAAGCAGCTGGTCAAGCGCGGCTTCAACTTCGAGCTCTGACGTATCCGCGCGGCACTCTCTCACCCCCAAACCCTAGGAGACACCATGAAAGCACTCCTTCTGATTGACCTCCAGAATGACTTCATGCCGTCGGGCTCGCTGCCGGTCGCTGGTGGAGACGCCGTGATCCCCGTCGCCAATCGCCTGATCGGCGCGCTCGCCAGCAAGGCCATCATCGTCGCCACTCAGGACTGGCACCCGGCGAATCACGGCAGCTTCGCCTCGCAGTACCCCGGCAAGTCACCCGGAGAGCTGACGCAGCTCGGCGGCGTGGAGCAGATCCTGTGGCCGGACCACTGCGTGCAGCTCGGCTTCGGCGCCCAGCTACACCACGATCTCGATTCGAAACGCATCGAGCGGCTGTTCTACAAGGGCACTGACGTTGGCATCGACAGCTACAGCGCCTTCTTCGACAACGGCCACAGGCGCGCCACCGGCTTGGGTGACTGGCTCAGGCAACGCGGTGTGAGCGAGGTGATTGCCCTCGGGCTCGCCACCGACATCTGCGTCAAGTTCAGCGTCCTCGACGCCCTCGAGCTCGGCTTCGACGTGACCGTGGTCGAAGATGGTTGTCGCGGCGTGAACCTTCGGCCGGAAGACAGCGAGAACGCGCTGGCCGAGATGGCCGAGCGTGGGGCGCGCCTCGCGGGCTCCAGCGAGCTCGTCGCCTGAATGGGTCTGCCCCCGGACCTCGAAGCCGAATTGCTGCGAAGCCCGGGGGCAGTTGCTGGGCACGATCAATCAGGAACCGTGGGCTCGGTGGCCGGCCGCATCGCGTGGACCGAACCGACCTCACCCACAGGACCTTTCTCCGCGCGGCATCACCGTTGAGCTACACCGCGCGCAGAACCTTCACGCATGCTTGGAGAGCCAGGTCTCCAGCTCGGCGGCTCCACCGACGTACTCGCCGTCGATGAAGATCTGAGGCGTCGTGGTCTTTCCGCTGACCGCCTTCAGGCGACGGGGGTTGGACGCAACCTCGTCGTAGCTGATCCCGCGCTGCTCGAGCATGGCCTTGGCCTTGTCGCAGAAGCTGCAGCCCGGTCGCGAGAGCATCAGCACGTCGTGGGGCAGCTTCACGTTCTCATCGAGGTAGCGCAGCATGGTCTCGGCGTCGGAGACCTCGAAGGGGTCGCCGTCCTGCTCGGGCTCGATGAACTGCTTCACGATCACGCCGTCCTTGACCAGCATCGAGTAGCGCCACGAGCGCTGTCCGAAGCCGAGGTTCCGCTTGTCGACCAGCGCGCCGATGGCCTGACTGAACTCGCCGTTGCCGTCCGGAATGAAGCGAACGTCATGCGCGTGCTGATCAGCCTGCCAGGCCTGCATCACGAACCCGTCGTTCACCGACAGGCAAATGATGTCATCGACGCCCTTGGCGCGAAACACCGGCGCCAGCTCGTTGTAGCGGGGCACGTGGTTGCTCGAGCAGGTCGGGGTGAACGCCCCGGGGAGCGAGAACACGACCACGGTCTTGCCCTCGAAGAGTTCCTTCGTCGTCACGTCTTTCCAGGCGGAACCCTCGCGGGTGCGAAACGTGACCTCGGGTACCTTCTGTCCTTCGCTGTTCTTCATTTGTCGTGGTCCTTCCGGAGCCTGAGCTCCTCGTCGAGTTGGCCGACGGCGCCCGTGCGGAGACGGCGCGTCGGGCTTGGGGAGTTGAGCGTCACGTCATGAAACGGGGCGCGGTTTTGGGGACTGGGGGTTTGGGGGAGAGGGTCAGGCGCAGCGGCGCTGCAGGCCTCCGCGCGCCTCGAGCTGCTTGGCAGCATCGCGCAACGCGGTGCGGACTCCCTCCTCGATCACCGGGTGATAGAAGGGCATGCACAGCAGCTCGATCACCGACTGCTTCTGCTGATGAGCCCAACTGAGCAGATGCGCCAGATGTTCCGCGCGGGGTCCGATCATCTCTGCTCCGAGAAGTCGTCCATCGCCGGCATCCGCGTAGAGCCGCAGGAGACCCTGGTTCACGCGCATCACGCGGCTGCGTCCCTGGTCCTCGAAGCTGACCTCGCCGACGACGACTCTGCCCTCGTCACGCAGTGCCTCGAGTTCTTTCCAGGAGGATCCAACCATGGCGATCTGCGGGTCGCTGAACACCACGGTGATGTGGCTCCGCCGCTGAAGGGGCGCGTTGGGCTTCAGATCCGAGAGCGCGCTATACGTGCAGTTGGGAAACCGCGCGGCGTTCGTCCCGGCGATCCGCCCTTCGTCAGACGCCTCGTGGAGCAGCGGACGCACGTTGTTGACGTCGCCAGCCAGGAAGAGCCGGCTGTCCAGCACCTGGAGTGTCCGGGGATCGTAGACGGGGACACCGCGACCGTCGACGGCGACTCCGGTGCGCTCGAGCGCCAGGCGATCGAGGTTGGGGCGACGCCCGGTCGCGGTGAGCACGTAGTCGAAGCGCTCTTGCAGCCGCTCGCCGTCCCACTGGAAGTCGATCTCGACCTGGTCACCCACTCGCTTCAGTGAGTGGACCTTCGCGTCGGTGTCCAGCGGGAACTCCCGCCCCATGATCTTGGTTGCTTCCTCACGGATTTTCGGATCCGTCAGGGGACCTATCAGCCCCCCGACGCCGAACATCCTCACGCGCACGCCGAGGCGGCTCAGTGCCTGCCCGAGCTCCAGCCCGATCACCCCGGGGCCAAACACTGCCGCAGACTCCGGGAGGTCTTCCCAGTCAAAGATGTCGTCGTTCACGATCACGCGGTCGCCCAGCCCATCGAACATGGGCAACACGACCGGCGTCGATCCCGTCGCGATCACCACCGCCCTGGCGTGCACTAGCGTCTCCGTTCGAGTCTCGGCGTCGGTGACCACCAGCGTGCGCTGGTCCTCGAAGCGCGCGTAGCCGCGCAGACGATCGGTGTCTGGAAGCGCGAGCGTGTCACGCACCACGAACCCAACGAAGCGATCCCGCTCGTCGCGCACTCGCTTCATCACCTTGCGCCCGTCGATCTCGACTTCTGTCACAGAAACGCCAAAGGGCTCAGCGTGAGTCGCGTGATGCGCTGCCTCGGCCGCGGCGATCAGGAGCTTGCTCGGCATGCAGCCGACCCGCGCGCAGGTCGTGCCATAGGGTCCACCCTCGATCAGGACGCTGCGCGCGCCCTCGCTCGTTGCCGCGCGGTAAGCCGCCAGGCCTGCGGTCCCTGCACCGATCACCGCCACGTCCACGTTCAGGCTCAGTTGCTTCACGCCCCTCTCTTAGCGAGGAGCGTGCCAATCGGGCCCAGGCTGATTTGCTCTGATTTCCGCAGGATAGGGCTGCATTCACCGATATTTCGTCGCCACGGAGCAACTAAATATCGTTGCGCCACGAGATCTCGGTGCTAGCCTGAGCTTCCCCTCCAGCCCCGAGAGCACCCCCGAAGTGGTCGCAGCCGTCGAAGATCTCCGTCAGCTCGCCGCGCTGGCCGTCCGCCCTGAAGCCTTCCAGGACCTGCTGGAAGGTGTACTGGGATCCCTGGCGAGCGTCATCCCCTATGACCTCGCCGTGATGTATGCGCTCGAGGGCGATGAGTTGATCGTGCGCGCAGCCGATGGCCCCCTCGCCACGCCCGAGGTGCGCCACCACACCCTGACGCTCGAGCGCTTCCCGACGATTCGTCGCGCACTGAACACGCGCCGCGCCATCGCGCTGACGGAAGAGCACCATGCGGGGAGCGAGGGCGACCCGTACGACGGCGTGCTCGACCTGCCTCACGGCCACAGCTGCATGGTCATACCGCTGTACTCCCGGGAGAAGAACCTGGGACTGATCACCCTGGATCGCCGGGAGTGCGTACCCTACAGCAGGGAGAGCGCCGCGCTCGCCGACGTCTACGGTCAGCTCGTGAGCCTGGCGATGATGTTCGCGGAACAGGCAAGCCTGCTCGCGCGCTACCGCGCGCAGCTCGAACAGCAGAATCGTTTGCTGGTGGAGGAGGCGGGAGGCGCAAGTGTTGCGTGTCGGCGAATCGAGACCTCGCGCTCCAGCGCCATGCGACATCTGGCCACCCTGGCGAAACAGGTCGCGGCCTCGGACCTCCCTGTGCTGATCCGCGGAGAAACGGGCAGCGGAAAGGAAGTGCTGGCGAATGCCGTGCACGGCTGGAGTCCTCGAGTCGACGGGCCCTTCGTGAAGGTGAACTGCGCTGCGATTCCCGAGAACCTGGTGGAGAGCGAGCTGTTCGGCCACGTCAAGGGGGCGTTCTCTGGCGCCGTGAAGGAGCGCCCTGGCCGTTTCGTGACCGCGAACGGTGGCACCTTGCTGCTCGACGAGATCGGCGACATGCCCCTCGCCGCGCAGGCCAAGCTGCTGCGTGTCTTGCAGGAAGGCAGCTTCGAGCCGCTGGGCTCGGACCGCACCGTGCGGGTCGATGTTCGGGTGATCGCAGCGAGCCACGTCAATCTGGAGCGCGCCATACGCGAAGGTCGATTCCGAGAGGATCTATACTATCGCCTCGCAGCGTTCCCTCTCGACATCCCGCCGCTGCGCGAGCGCCTGGAAGACGTCGTGCCGATGGCCGAGGACATCCTGGAACAGCTGAAGGGTCGGCAAGGTCGCGGGCCGTGGCAGCTCAGTCGGAGCGCCAGGCAAGAGCTCGAGTCCCGGCCGTGGCCGGGCAACGTGCGCGAGCTGGCGAACACCCTGGAACGGGCCACGATCGTGCAGCCTGCTGGAGTCATCGAACCCGTCCACCTCGGTCCGGCGCTGGGCTCCAAGTCGCCGACACCGAGCCTGGGGGCGGCGGCGCCAGAGCGCGGCAGCGCCAAGGCCGCGCGCTTGCCGAGCTTCGAGGAGAACGAGCGCTCACACCTCGAACGCGCCCTCGCCGCGACCCACGGCAAGATCTATGGTCCCGACGGCGCGGCGAAGCTGCTGGGACTCAAGCCCACCACGCTGCAAAGCAAGCTGAAGAAGCACGGCATCCAGAAGAGCGCCTAGCGCACGAGTCGCGAAGGTCTGCGAACCAACGTCCGTGTCAGGACACCAGCCGCTCATCCCATGACCCAAGACCCGCCCCATCATCCCCCGAGTATCTGGTGGTTCGCGTTCGGCTACTTCGCCTGCTACGTACCCTACAGCGCGCTGACCAAGGCCATCAGCTCAGGCACCCTCCCCCACATGGACGAAGCGGTGCCCGGCTTCGAGCTGCTGCCCATCACCACCGTCGCGTCGATGTTCGGCATGCTCAGCTTCCTGTGGCTGAGCGGTTGGTGGCGAGCCGCCTCCAGGCAGCAGATCTTCGGTGCCTCCCTGCCGCTGCCCGGCCGCTGGACGTTCCTCAGCGGCCTTTGCACCGCCGCCATCATTGGCACCACGACGCTGGCCTACACCTTCGAGGGCGCCAGTATCGTCTTCATGATGCTGCTCATGCGCGGCGGTGTGCTGGTCATCGCGCCCATCGTCGATACCCTGAGCAAGCGGCGAGTGCGTTGGTTCTCCTGGGTGGCGCTGGGCCTCAGCCTGTCGGCGCTTCTCACGGCGCTGCTCGGCGAAGGGCACTTCGGACTGACGCTGGTCGCTGCGGTGGACGTGCTGATCTACCTGATGTCGTACTTCATCCGGCTGCGCTTCATGAGTCGCCTCGCGAAGAGCTCGGACGTCAGCGCCACCAAGCGCTACTTCGTCGAAGAGCAGATGACCGCAGCGCCAGCCATCGTGCTGACGTTGATCGTCCTCGCGCTGCTGGCCAGCGTGTTTCCTGGCTCGGCGCAGCTCCAGCAGGTGCGCGCGGGCTTCGGTAGCTTCTTCGACCGCGGCTTGACCGGATACGGCTTGGTGATCGGCCTGCTGAGCCAGGGCACAGGGATCTTCGGCGGACTGATCCTGCTGGATGGGCGCGAGAACAGCTTCTGCGTCCCCGTCAATCGCGCCTCGTCCGTGCTCGCGGGGCTCCTCGCGTCACTCGGGCTGTACCTCTGGCTCGGCACTCGATTTCCCTCAGCACAGGAGCTGTTTGGCGCCATCCTGGTGATCAGCGCGATCCTCTTCCTGAGCGTTCCTCCCCTCATGGAAAAGCGTCGAGCCCGACGCGGCTGAGCCGGCGCGGCACGGATCGGTTCCGCGCGGCACGCGATGCGAGCTTTCCTCACACGGCGACCAGGCTGACTCGAGCGCCCCGCGAGAGTACACTCCTCGGCATGAGAGCTTCGCTGCGCGCGGTTTCGCTGGGGTTGAGTCTGATCGGAGCGCTCGGGCAGAGCGGATGCGGGAGCGACGACTCCGGCGGTGGTGGCTCGGGCGCCAGCGCTGGCTCGACCGGCTCGGGGGCCAGCGGCGGTTCGGGGAACGGGGGCTCCGGCGGCGCAGGGGCGAGCGGCGGTTCCGGAGCCAGCGGCGGCAGTGGCAACGCCGGGGCCGGCGGCTCGGGGGCCAACGGCGGTTCCGCAGGGCAAGGCGGCTCGAGCGGCAATGGCGGGAGCAGCGGGTCTGGTGGGTCTGGTGGCGCCTCACCCCCGGACCCGACCTGCGATGGGCCGAGACCGACCGATACGGCGAATGCGACGCGGACCGTTGGTACCGGTACTCCGGGCAGCTGCACCGAGAGCGCGCTGCGCACCGCGATCGAGGGTGGCGGCATCATCGACTTCGACTGCGGGACCGCGCCGCACACCATCACGCTGACCCAGACCATCTCGGTGACCAAGAACGTCGTGCTCGACGGCGGCGATCTCGTCACGCTCAGCGGCGGCGGTAACGTGCGCATCCTGAGCCTGGACACCGGCAACTTCGAGGCGACCTCCCCCACCCTGGAGGTCCAGAACCTGACCTTCCGGGACGGCCACTCCACGGGCACATCGATTCCACTCGGAACCGATACGGATGGAGGTGGCGGCGCAATCTATCACCTCGGCGGCAACGTCACGGTCTTCAACAGCCGGTTCTACGACAACGAGTGCCCCGTGGACGGCCCCGACGTGGCGGGCGGCGCGATCTACGGCATCGGAAAGGGCGTGACGACGGTCGTCGGCTCCGTCTTCCAGGGCAACCGCTGCAGCAACGGCGGCGCCATCGGGGGCCTGGGCACGGCGAT
>JAGQIY010000435.1 GCA_020430865.1 Myxococcales bacterium | reverse complement strand
TGCTGAACGACAATTACATCTCCCCAGCGACGACAATTACATCTCCCCACTGAGGGCGTTGGCGAAGGGGCTTCTGGCGGGATTGGCGCCGAGCCAAATCCCGCCGGGTGCGACCCGTGAGCGATGCCCAAGTGAGGAAGCTGATGGAAGAGATGACCAAGCACGGCCGGATCGGCGTGGCGGCGATGAAGGCCGACATGGATCGGAAGACGGCACGGAAGTACCTAGAATCAGGGCAACTTCCGTCGGAACAGCGGAAGGACCGCAGCTACAGGACGCGCCCCAACCCGTTCGAGGAGCACTGGTCCGAGCTCGTCTCGAAGCTCACGGACGCCCCTGGCCTGCAGGCCAAGACGCTGCTGGAGGACCTGATCGAGCGCTACCCGGACCAGTACAACGAGGGGCACCTCCGGACGCTCCAACGACACGTCCGCCAGTGGCGGGCCCAAGCGGGGCCGGAACGCGAGCTGAGCCTTCCGCAGTGCCACCGCCCGGGCGAAGGTGCCCAGCTGGACTTCACCAACGCAACGGAGCTGGGTGTGACGATCGCAGGGCAGTTGCTCGAGCACCTGCTGTGTGTGCTGGTGTTGCCGTACTCAAACTGGGGGTGGGCAACGGTCTGCCTTTCCGAGTCGCTAGCTGCCTTGCGGCGTGGTCTTCAACGCGCCTTGTTCCAGCTGGGCCGCGTGCCCCGCTACCTGCAGACGGACAACTCGACTGCCGCCACGCACAAGATTCCCCCTGGAAAACATGAGAAGGATGCAAGGAGTGGGCGCACTTTCAATCGTGACTATCTGGCACTCGTGCGTCACTTCGGTCTCGAGGCGCGCACGACGACCGTGGGGGCGAAGGAACAAAACGGCGACGTCGAGGCCCGCAATGGCAAGCTCAAGAGCCGGCTCGAACAAGCGCTACTGATGCGAGGCAGTCGCGACTTCGCCAGTCGGGACGAATGGCAAGCCTTTGTCGACGCCGTCAACCGAAAGCAGAACGCAGCTCGGCAGCCGCGCGTTGCGGAGGAGCTCTCGCAGATGCGAGAGCTGAGCGTGAGCAAGCTCCCCGAGTACAGCGAGGTCACCGCTCGAGTCAGCGAGTGGGGCACGATCCGGATCCAGAACAACGGCTACTCCGTACCCTCCCGACTGATGGGGCACGAGCTGCGCGTGCGCATCTACGAAGACCACATCGAAGGGTACTTTGCCGGCAAGCAGGAGTTCTCCTACGAGCGCTTGAAGGGACGAGGTGGGCGTCGCATCGACTACCGACACGTGATCTGGTCGCTCGTGCGCAAGCCCGGAGGATTCGAGCGCTACAAATACCGCGAGGAAATGTTCCCTAGTCCCACGTTTCGACAGGCCTACGACGCAATCCACTCTCCACATGCGGGAATCAAGGGTGACGTGATCTACCTGAGGATCCTCCACCTGGCAGCAACGACCGTCGAGCACGACGTCGAGGTGGCTCTGCGGACCCTCTTGGACAACAAGAAGCCCATCGAAAGCGAACGCGTCAAGCAACTCGTCCATGTGCCAGCGCCGACCGTCCCCGAGCTGGCGAAGCCCGAAGTCGACCTCGCAGGATACGACTCCTTGCTTGCGGAGGTGGGCACATGAGCACCGTCGAGTCGGCCGAGCTGTCGCTCGCCATGATGCTCAAGTCGTTGCGCCTGCCGACGGTTGCTCGTTTCCATGAGGAAGTAGCACAGAAAGCGGAGCGCGAAGGATGGTCCTTTGGCCAGTACCTCCGGCACCTGGTCGCGCTCGAGGTCGAAGAACGAAGTCGCTCGAGAGTCACTCGCAACCTGAAGCTGTCCGAGTTGCCGACGGAGAAGACCCTGGCAACGCTGAAGCGAGAACGGCTCAGTCCCGCAGTGGCGAAGGCGCTGCCAACTCTCTGCGAGGGCGGCTTCGTCGGCCGAGGTGACAACGTCCTCCTCTTCGGACTTCCAGGTCGAGGAAAGACCCACGTCGCGTGTGCCATCGGGCACGAGCTGATCCGACGCGGACGGCGAGTCCTGTTCTCGCCGACCTATGCGCTCGTCCAGCGCCTGCTGAGCGCGAAACGCGATCTGCGCCTCGAGAAGGAACTCGCCGCCCTCGACCGCTTCGACGCTGTGATCCTGGACGACATCGGGTACGTCCAACAAGACCGCGACGAGATGGAAGTGCTCTTTACTTTCCTCGCGGAACGCTACGAACGGAAAAGCGTGATGATCACTTCGAACCTCGTCTTCAGTGAGTGGGACCGCATCTTCAAGGACCCGATGACCACGGCGGCGGCCATCGACCGCCTCGTCCACCACGCCACGATCCTCGAGCTCCTCGGCGAAAGCGTCCGCGCTGAAGCGGCTGCCGAGCGCAACGGCACCAAGAAAGGGAACCGCAAAACGACAACTAGCCAACCAACGACAACTAACCCAACCAACGGAGCGGATGGGGAGATCTAGTTGACGTTGATGGGTCTATGTAGTTGACGTTGAGCA
>JAGQIY010000434.1 GCA_020430865.1 Myxococcales bacterium | reverse complement strand
GGCGTCTACTGCGGCAAGTCGCTGTATGCCGCGGGCTCCCTGGAGGCCGCGCGCTTCTATCTGCGCCAGGCCAAGCAAGAGCTGAATCACCTCGGCACCTTCGCCGAGATCTTCCGCATCCTGGAGCTCACCCCGGAGCCGGCACACTGGGTGGTGAAGCTGCTGTCGTCCCACAACAACTACTACCCGCTCAAGGTGATGATGGAGCACGCGCTCGGCGAGGGCATGGTGCTCGACATCTTCAAGGACCTGCTGCTGCAGACGTTGCCGGATTCGGATCCCCGGGTGCCGCTGATCAAGAAGAAGCTCCGCATCGTGTGTCGCGAGGAGCAGGAGCACGTGGCGTGGGGTGAAAAGGAGACCAAGCGTCTCCTCGAGGAAAAGCCCTATCTCCGCACGCCGTTCTACGGCTTGCTGGAGTTCCAGATGGCCGTGGTACCGTTCATCACACGTGCCTTCAAGCAGCGTACTCAGGGACACCCGGTGCTGGAGCACCTGGAGCCTTTCCTCGAGTTCGTTCGCCAGCGCGTGTTCGAGCAGGGAATGGCGCTGGGTATCGTTCCCCAGGAGCGCCCCGGTTTTGCCAGGCGGCAACTGGCGATCGCCAGCGGCCTCGCCCTGTACGGTCGCAGCCAGTTCGCCCGCAGCACGTCGAAGCTCGAGAAGATCTACCTCGAGGAGCTCGGCTTTCAGTGACCTCAGTCGTCGTCGTTGCCGTGAGAGCTACCCACCGCGAGACGGGAACTCCCCGGCTTCGACGATCGAGACTCTTCGGTGAGCTTCTTGGTGTAGCGGCTGTCGACGTCGACGAACCGCTCCGCTAGGGCCTTCACGAACGCGGCCATCCAGGTATTCCGGCCCAGCTCCCGCTCGAGAGATTCCCGCGTCACGACCTTGGTCACGACGCGGGTGAGCGCTCGCACGCTCGCGGTGCGGGGCATCTGGGTGAATACGGCGGTCTCACCGAAGACCTCGCCCGGTCCCATCTCCCGCAGCGTCACCCACTCGCCGTCGTCCTCCTTGAACACCTCACAGGTGCCCTCGACGATGATGTAGGCGGCGTCCGCAGCATCTCCCTCGGCGACGATCATGTCTCCAGCTTCGAAAGCCTGGACGGGGAACCAGCCGCCACCGCGCAGGAAGTCCTCCAGCTCCAGCTTCAGCGCTTCCACGGTCTGGTAGCGATCCTCCGGGCGTCTTGCGAGAGCACGCATGGTGATTGCAGCGAGCTGAGGCGGCACCTCCCGTTCGCCAGCCACCTCCTCGAGGGGCGGGACCTGACCCTCGCGCGCCTTGATCAGCACCTGGAACGATCGCTCGCCTCGATACGGCGGCCCACCGGTGAGCACCTGATAGAGGATCGCCCCGAGGCCGAACACGTCGCTGCGAGCGTCCACCTCGTGAACGTCCCCGCGCGCCTGCTCCGGCGACATGTACGCGATGGTTCCGATCACACGGCCGTCTTCGTCCTCCAGCTCCTCCTTCTTCCTCCCGGCAACAACTACCGGTCGCGTATCGTGATCGTCCAGACTGCCCGCGCTGCGGCTGATCTTCGCGATTCCCCAGTCCATGACGTAGACCTGTCCGTAGGACCCAACCATGATGTTGTCGGGCTTGAGATCGCGGTGGACGACGCCCCGGCTGTGTGCGAAGGCGACGGCGTCGCAGACCTTCAAGAGCACGCTCACCACCCGCTCGAGGCGCGTTCGCTCCAGGCTGCTGCCCTCGTTCAGGAGATCGGTCAGCGTGTGCCCTCGCACCAGCTTCATGGTGAAGAAGCGCGGGGTCCCGTCCTCGCCCAACCCGATGTCGTAGACAGGAACGATGTTCGGGTGATCCAGCTGCCCCGTGATCTGGGCTTCCTCGAGAAAACGCCCTCCCATCTCACTCGAGGCGAAGCTCTCGTCGATGACCTTCATCGCGGCGTCTCGCAAGATGATGCGATCCAGCACGCGCCGCACGGTCCCCATGCCTCCGCGCCCGACCTCCCCCTCGTCGACGAAGCGCTCCGCGCCGTTCAGGGAAGCCACCTGCGAGATGGGCGACTGCATCGCCGGGGTCTCGGGACTGTGCTTGGTCGCCGCCACGGTCCCACCGCGCAACGCGCCCTCATGCTTGGTCGAGAGCGTCACATGCAGGTCCTCAGGGGACGTCAACGTCTGCTGAGGCTTTCCGGAGTCTTCCGTCGATGACATGGGCGCAAGATCGATGGTGCCGAAGTCTGACGCGCCCGACCACCGGATCCAGCAAGCACCCGCGTGACATGCCTGCCTGCGACCCACGATCGCCAAGTCCGTTCTCGAGACCAGACCAGACCAGACCGCCTCGCTCGAGCGGCTTCTTGGTTGGGCCAGGGCGCAGTGGACGGCTGCCGCACCGAAACGCTCCCGCAGAGGGCGGCTGACTTGCATCGTCGCAGCGCCGCTTCTATAGTTACTAGTCACGTAGCTGTGCTCCGTAGTGCATGGCTTAACGCATGGAATTGCTAAATATTTGCGTGAGCGCCGAGCCCTTGACGTAGAGAGCTGCACTCTCCCCCCCTGCGCCCCCTGCTCACCTCCAGGCTGGGGTTTACGTCTAGTTCTGGTCGGGAAACCCTGCGCCCCAGCGACACGCCGCTCGCGAAGCCAATCGACCCAACGAAAACCCGAAGCAGCCAACAGCAACTCAGTCACGGCGCTCCGGGTCCGGAGACTCAACCAATCAACCAACTCGGCGCGCCTAGACGGAGCACCAGAACGACAGGAGGTCCCCCGTGGCCCACGCAATCAATCGTTACAAGGCCGACATTCGTGATTTCCACTTCGTGCTCTTCGAGCAGTTCAAGCTCCAGGAGATCTTCGGCAAGCCGCCTTACGAAGACTGGAGCGAGGACGTCGCCAAGGCCGTACTGGAAGAGGTGCATCGATTCGGCACCGAGATCCTGGGCCCCCTGAACGCGATCGGAGACCAGGAAGGTTGCCGCCTGGAAAATGGTCAGGTGTACACGCCCACGGGGTTCAAGGACGCCTGGAAGAAGATGTACGAAGCGGGGTTCAAGAGCCTCAGCATCTCACCTGAGTTCGGTGGTCAAGGCGCGCCAACGGCACTGTCAGCGCTCGCCACGGAGCTGTCCAGCGGCCCGAACACCGCATTCGAGATGTACCCTGGTCTCACGATTGGCGCCGCAGAGCTGATCGAGGCGTTCGGCACCGAGGAGCAGAGAGCGCTGTACTGCGAGCGCATGTTCAACGGCACCTGGGGCGGCACCATGTGCCTCACGGAAGCACATGCTGGCAGCGACGTCGGTGAGGCCAAGACGTTCGCCAAGAAGAACCCTGACGGCTCCTACGCGATCAAGGGCGGTAAGATCTTCATCAGCGGCGGCGACCAAGACCTGACGGAGAACATCATCCACATGGTGCTCGCTCGCACCGAGGGCGCTCCCAAGGGCACGAAGGGTCTCTCGCTGTTCATCGTACCGAAGCTCAAGGTGGACGCCGAAGGCAACGTCTTGGGCTCCAACGACGTCGCAGTTCCCGCCATCGAGCACAAGATGGGCATCAACGGCTCCTCCACGTGTCAGCTGTCCTTCGGCGACAACGATGAGTGCGTCGGCTACCTGCTCGGCGACACCGAGATGAAGGGCATGCGCCAGATGTTCCAGATGATGAACTACGCCCGCGTCGGCGTGGGCCTCCAGGGACTCGCGGTGGCCTCCACGGCGTACCTGAACGCGCTCGAGTACGCGAAGGACCGCAAGCAGGGTCCGAGCGTGCGCAACTTCAAGGACCCCGAGGCGCCCCGGGTGAGCATCATCGAGCACCCGGACGTGCGCCGCATGCTGCTCGACATGAAGGCACGCGTCGAGGGCATCCGCGCGCTGATCGCCAAGGGCGCGAGTCACATGGATCGCGCCAGCTCGCTGAAGGCCACGGGCGGCGAGGAGGAGGAGATCACCTATCACGAGGGACAGCTCGAGCTGATGACCCCCCTGATCAAGGCGTATTCGTCGGATCAAGCGTTCCGCATCTGCGAGACCGCCATCCAGGTCCACGGTGGAATGGGCTACACCCGTGATTTCCCTGTGGAACAATACTGCCGCGACTCGAAGATCTTCAGCATCTACGAGGGCACGAACCACATCCAGGCGCTGGACCTCGTCGCGCGGAAGCTCAACATGGGTGGCGGTCAGTACGCCATGGCGCTCTTGCAGGACATCGGCAAGTTCATCGCCAAGCTCAAGGGTGACACGGTGTTCGGCCGCAGCGTGGAGAAGCTCGAGGAGGCCCACGGCGCCGTCGCGTCCACGGCGATGCAGTTCATGACCTGGTTCCAGGCGGGCGAGATGGAGCGTGTCCCGTTGGTCGCCAATCGCTTCCTGAAGATGATGAGCGAGCTGGTGATCGGCTGGCTGCTGCTGGACGCCGCGGTCATCGCGAGCGCTCGCCAGGCGGAGGTCGAGCACGATCATCCCGACTGGGCCTTCTACGAAGGCAAGAAGCACGCGGCGCGCTACTTCGCGCTCAACGTATTGCCCGAAGTGGTCGCGTCCGCGGAGACCATCAAGCTGGGAGATCGCAGCCCGCTGGACATTCCCGACGCCGCGTTCGCGACGGTTTGAGGCGCGGGCCGCGCACCGCACGCGCTCCCTCGCTCCCGATCCACGAGAAGACCAAGCTGGCCCCGCCTCGGACTCGCTCCGAGCGGGGCCGTGTGGATCTCGTCGCTGGCGCCAGGTTGGCGAGGCGACTCAGCCGAGCCCGAGCTTCTTCAGGTCCTCATCCGCCGCCTGGCTCCAGCCACGGTTGGCCCTGGGCGACGCTGGGCTGGGGTGCAGGATCGTCCCCACCTGGAGTCGACCCGCTTCGAGCTCGCTCGCCAGGGCGACCTCGGCGCGCTTCCTGGCGAAGGCTCCCACACCGACGATCCACCTCGGCTGGAGCAGCTTCACGCAGTCGCGCAGCGCCCCGTCACACAGCTCGAACAGCTGTTCGCGTTCAGCCATCGGAAGCTTGTCAGGGGTGAAGTTCTTTCCGCTCTCCTCCATGAACACCAGCGGACAGTAGTTCAGGATGAAATTCCGTGCGAAAAACCTGGCAGGCGTCTGGTAGCGCTCCCTCGCCCAGCCCCACAGCCGCGTCCCGCTGACCTCCGAGCGCGGACACTCGAAGCCCTGGATCAAGCGCTTCGGGTGCTGCTGGCTCGGGACCTTCACTTCGCCCGTGATACCGAGGAAGTCTCGCACCATCGCGATGTCGCCGAACGGTACGCCAGTCTGCGCCATGCCGAAGGGGCCCGGGTTCATGCCCAGAAACAGCACCTCGCGCGTACCCTGTCCCCAGCGCTCGAGGTAGCGCTCGTGGGGCTCCCGCGCGTAGTCGAGCGGGTTGTAGACGTGGGTGACCGGAGGCGAGAAGGACAGCGCGTCGACGCCGCGGCTCAGCTTGCGACTGACTCGAACCAGGGACATGGGGCTCCCTAACACAGCCGGGATGAGGTAACTTCGTTCGCATCATGCGGGTTCGGAGCGCTTCGTGGATCGCGGTTTCAGCGACAGCTTGCCTGCTGGTCTCGGCGTGCGGTGGCGATGCGTTCGTCTCCGACGACGGTGCCGGTGGGAGCGCGGCCAGCGGGGGTTCCGGGGCGAGCGGGGGTTCCGGAGCGACCAGCGGCAGTGGGGGCACTGCCAGCGGGGGAAGCGCGGGCAGCTCGGCTGGCGGCGCGGGCAATGGCGGTAGCGGGGGGCCGGGAGGGGGTCGCCAGTGCCCGCCAGAACGCCCCAGCGGACCGTGCGACGTTCCCGACCTCGAGTGCGCCTACGGGGATCCGAAGTGCTGCCAGGATCAGGCCACCTGCAGGGACGGGGTCTGGGTCGTAGCGCCTTGCCCTCAGATCAACTGCCCCGATACGCCGCCGCTTCACGGCGACGACTGCAGCTGCCAGGACAGCAAGCAGTGCAGCTACGGCTGTGGTCAGAACGCGGTGTCCGTCGAAGCGTCTTGCACCAACCAGGGGACCTGGTCGGTCCAGGCGCGCCCTTGCCCGGGTCCGTGCGGAAATCAAATGTGCATGCTGGGTCAAGTCTGCGTGACCAAGGTCAAGGACGGAATGGCCCAGGAGCAGTACTGCACACAGACCTCGTGCAGCGGCCCCCTCAGCTGTCAGTGTGCAAGCGCGCTGTGTGGCGTGGGCTACGACTGCGACCGGGTGGAGAACCTCGGGCTCATCTGCACCACTCAGTGAGTTCGACTCACTCGGCTTCGGCGCAGCAACGGAACCCTGTCTCGGTGCCGTTGTAGTAGCTATCATGAGCGGTCTGCGCCGCACGGCAGAAGTTTCTCCCGGGCTGCCAGTACGCGCCCTTCATCGCGGGTCGCGTGTTCGCGGTGCCGTCGATGGCGACGAACTCCTCGAGGTTGCCGCTCATGTCTCGCACACCGAAGGGACTCGTGCAGCCTGGGTGGCTGCCGCGCTCCGCGCGCAGGTCGTAGAGCTTGCCCTTCTGGATGTCCACGATGTCCTGGCGATCGGCGTTGCACGCTTCAGGGTCCCGTTTGAACCCGTACGGATATGGTCGTAGCTCCTCGCCTTCGCAGGCGAAGTTCCATTCGCTCTCGCTGCAGACCCGCTTGCCCTGCGCCGCGCAGGTCTTCTTCGCGTCGCTGAAGCTCTTGAAGTTCGCTGGTTTCGCCTCTCCTGGCTCCGCGTACTCGTCGCGGTCCATGCAGAAGCGCATGGTCACGCGGTAGTTGGACTTGCACACCGCTGGCTGCCGATACTCAGCGCACCGAAATTGCTCGTAGCGCCCTGGTCCGTCCAGGTACCGCAGGCAGGTCTGCTCCACCTCAGGGCAGTACTCACCCTCCACCAACACCATATCCGCAGGGCAAATACTCGCCTCGACCGCCGCGGTAGGCTTGGCGCTCGCCACCACGAGGTGGAGCGGTCCCGCCGGCCGCTGTTCGGGGGAGATCTCCGAGGAGGATCCGGCAGCGGTGCCCAGTCCGAGCACGAGACCTATCATCGAAATCAGACCAGCGGTGCGGAGCATGGCCGGGACGGATTCAAGATGCATGCCGTCCTCGGGCCGGGGAACCATCCAAAAAAGATCCCACGGTTACGCGCGCAACCATCCGCGACCGCCCACATGCGCGCTGGAGGTGATGCCTCGACTCACGCGGACTCCAAGCCTCACTGCTGCCTGCAGACCGCAGGCTGCCTGCATGGCGCCGCGGGCTAGGGATTCGGGGGTGAGGGACCCGGCGAAGACGCGACTTTGCCCGCTGGAAGGACGTTCGCTTCCCACTGCTCTCCGCATTGGCGACACTCTGGCCATGCCTGAAGCCGGCGCTGCCAAAACGACACGTCCTGCCATCCCTGGTCGTCTCCCCTTCCAGTTCACCGCCATCGATCCAAGTATCCGCCGGGAAATTATCTACCACCACGCGAGCGACGGCTATCCACTGTCCGGCGTGCTCTATTCACCACCGCGAGGAGATTCCGACCTGGCTGTGCTGGCCATGCACCCTCGCGGCGACTTCAGCCGGCACTACCTCGCGCCGTACACGGCGCTCGGAGGCTTCGCGTTCTTCGGAGCGACCTCCCGCTACCTCCACAATGACGCCGACGCGCTCCATGAGCGACTCCTGCTCGACGTCGCCGGGAGCGTTCAGTGGCTGTACGATCGTGGGTTCACGCGCGTGGTGCTGATGGGCAACTCTGGCGGTTGCTCACTCTTCAGCTACTACCTGGATCAGGCCTCCAGCCCGCCGGAGCTGCGCCATGGGGAGGCGCCCAGCGGGGATCGGGTTCCGCTCGGGGACTTCGAGCTGCCAGACGTGGCCGGCTTCTTCGCTCTCGCTGCGCATCCCGGAGAGGGAGCGTTCCTGCTCGAGCGCCTCGATCCGTCGGTCGTAGACGAGGCGGACCCGGTGAGCGCGAATCCCAAGCTCGACATGTATGATCCCAGGAACGGCTACGTGCCGATGCACCTCGGACCGTCGAGGTACTCTGCGGACTTCCTGGCCGAGTTCCGCGCGGCACAGGTCGCACGCTGCGAGCGACTGGACGCCCGTGCCCGAGCCTGGATCGAGGAGGCGCGGGCCCATCGTCAGATGGTGCGAGACGCCGAGCGCTTCGCTGCTCTCCCTCCGGGCGAAAAGCTGCGAGTCGTGCGCCACAGCCTCGTGCGTCGCTACATGCTGATCTATCGCACCCTCGCGGATCCACGCTATCTGGATCCGAGCCTCGACCCAAGCCAGCGTCCGATGGGCAGCATCTTCAGCTTTGGACGTGATCCCATAGCGGGCAACTACGGCGAAGGGCTCGCTCGCTCGATGAGCGCGCGGGGTTGGCTCTCGACCTGGTCTGGCCTGAGTTCACGCGCGAGCCTGGACAAGACGCTCCCCAGCGTCACCTGCCCCTTCCACCTATGCAACGCCCTCGCGGACATGGACATCTACCCCGGCGAAGCGAGCACGATGTTCGAGCTGGCCCGAAGCGAGGACAAGACGCGCTCCGAGCTGCCTTTCGCGGATCACTACCTGAATCCTCACGGAGACGAGGGTCGGCGGCTCGGTGACCCGCGGCAGCGCTGCGCGGAGCAGATCTTCTTGCCCTGGCTCCGGGAGCGCTGGCCGAGCAGCGCCGCCTGAAACATACTCCGTTCCGAGGACAGCCGGATTCGCCTCGACACGCTGACGAGCTGCGCTATGCAGCGGGGGTGGTACGCAGGACGGTGCTCGCGGGGATCTCCACTGTGCTCGCGATCGTGGGTTGCGGCTCGAGCAGCTCCCCCCGGGACAGCGGCGCCGGCGCCGGGTCCGGAGGTGGTGCAGGGCTCGCGGGTAGCGGCGCAGCGAGCGGGGGAACCTCGGCGAGCGGGACTGCAGGAGAGAGCAGCGGGGGCTCGGCGGGTCATGGCGAGAGCGGGGGCGCCGCCGGGATCGGCGGGAGCGGGGGCGAGAGCGTACTCCGCATACATTACCACACGGATTCAAACTTTCGCATCGCATTGCGGGGGCAAGGACCGAACCTCGACTGGGATACGTCGACCCCGACGACGCAGATCCAGAGCGGGATCTGGGAGCACCGTTTCCAGGGCCTGACGAGCGGACTGCAGTTCAAGCCGGTGCTCGAGAGCAACGGCGGGGAGGTGGCGTGGCCCAAGGGCGCGAGCTTCTCCAACTGGCTGCTCGAACCTGGCGAGAGCCTGGACATCTTCCCATTCTTCTTCACGGAACAGGGCCGCCTCGAGACGTTTCAGGTGGCGCACCCGGACGGCCCGCGGGACGTCGTGGTGTATCTCCCGCCCAGCTACGATGAGCCAGGTGCATCCGACAAGCGCTACCCAGTCCTGATCCTGCAAGACGGACAGAACCTGTTCGACGAGAGCGCGTTCTTCGGCGGCTGGCGGCTGCGAGGCAGTCTCGACGCTTTGCTCGGCGCCGGCCAGGTGCTGAGTCCGAGCAACGGGCAGGTCAGCTGGGAGGGCGGCTCCGCCGAGGAGGTGATCGTCGCCGGAGTGTTCAACGCCGGAGCGGGACGGGTCTACGAGTACACACCAACCAACGCCTCGGTGGACGGTCTGTGCGACGCCCAGCTGGAGACCTGCGGTGGCGGCGCGAGCGACTACTTGGATTTCGTCACCGACGTCGTCGCGCCCGAGCTGAGGAGCCGGTACCGAGCGGACGGAGCGCGCCTGGGCTTCGGCGGCTCTTCGCTCGGGGGCCTGCTCGCGCTCCAAGCGTGCTGGACTCGAGGTGACGCGTTCGAGCGCTGTTTCGTGATGTCTCCGAGCCTGTGGTGGGATGACGAGTGGGCCCTCCGCACGCTCCTCGGTACCCACTTCCTGGTTGATCCCGCGCGGATATACCTCGACGCGGGCACCTCGAGCGACGGACTGGAGCAAGTGCGCGAGTTGAACTCCAGGCTCGAGACCCTCGACTTCACCACGGGTGCTGACCTGTGGTGCCTGGAAGGGATCGGAATGGCTCACGACGAGCTCGCCTGGGCGGAGCGAGCGCCATGGGCGGTGTACTGGGGCTATCGAGATCCTCATCGAGTTCAGCCCCCGCCGGTCCTGCCGAGCGACCTGCGACCCTGCCAGTGACGTCGAGCGCCGCGGCCGAGGTCAGTTGCCCACGAACTCCCGCGGCACGCCGGGATCGCGCACCCGTCCGAAGGACAGCAGGCGCCGGAAGCGGGGACGCGGCGTCGGTTGACCGGGGGGCGGGATCCCCTGAGTGCCATACCAGACCTCGAAGGAGATCAAGCGATCCTCTGGATGTCCGGTGAACTCGTGATGCCTCAGCAGCATCTGGCGCAGGGCTGGATAGTTCGCTGAAAAGCGCGGCTCAGGAATTCTCGTATGGAAAGCTGCCCAGTCACCGTCATTCCAGACGCGAGGATCTCGGGGGACGCTCCAGCTGGGCTCCATCCCGGTCAGCGGGTCGAGCTTGCGGCCATCGGCGGTGCGCCCATCGACGATCACCCGACCGTCCTCGTGAGGCGGGTCGGGTGCGAACATGCTCCAACCCTGAAAGAGCCGGGGGTACACCACGATGGCCTTCGCCCACTCCGGTTGAGGGAGCTTCATCGAGGCCGGCACGCCACGGTTCTCCACCAGGACCTGACTGCCCGTCGCCAGCATCAACACGACGACCATGGCCTGGGCAACCCAGAAGAGACCGCGCTCGACCCGCAGCCGCTGCTCGCTCGCCGGCAGACGCGGCACATCCCGCTCCAGCTGACCTCCGACCACCAGGCGACGCACGCACCAGCCGACGACGCTGCTCACCCCCGGAAGACCTAGCCAGGCAGTCAACGGACGCGGGATGAACCAAGAGCGCCCGAGCAAGGCCACGGCAGTACCGCCGCTCAGCCACTCGTCGTCTCCCGCTGCGCGCCGCGCCTGAAACGGCGGCTCCACCTCACCATCGAGCTCGACCTGGCAAAGCGCCAGCGTGTCCAGCGCGAGGCATAGCCGCGCAACGCTGTATCCGCCTGGAACCGCTCTTATGCGCAGGACCACGGCAGGCTTCCTGCGCCTTGCCCAGGCCTCCAGTTCGTCCCAGTACTCGCTGGCGACGAAGAGCGGATACGGCACCATCATCACCCAGACGAACGGCCCCAGGCTGGCGAACGTCGCGATCCCCAGGTGGAGCCCCCAGGCGATACCCCAGGCGAGGACGCGCGCCGGTCGGTGGAACACGGGCAATAGCAGCAAGGGTGCTATGGCGTACTCGATCACGAGCGCCAGGTGAGTCATGCCGCGGCTCGCGGAGAGCGGGAGCCAGTCGCGAACCCAGATGCCCAGACTGTGCGTCAGTCGATCCTGATGGATGAAGTAGTAGATCGCGTTGCCGTCGCTCCAGCTGGGGCCGCTCTTGTGGACGGCGTTGAAGTAGTAGACGATTGCCCACTGCAGCAGCACAGCCAAGAACGCCAGCGAGTAGTAGGGCGCGCGATCGAAGCCAGCGGATTCACCGGCCGAAGGCGGCGGCTCGAGGTCCCTCCCGGGGTCGCGCCGCTGGAGCTTTTTCCTCACGGCATCGATACTGAAGCGCCGTCCAAGAGGCAGGAACACCGACCACAGGGTGATCAGGTTGACCATCACCCAGCCACCGTTCTCCAGCGCGATGTTGCGGGAGTTCAAGCTGGTGGTGAGCACCAGCACGAGCAAGTGCATGACCCGTGTGTGCCAGCCGACGAGCAGGGCGAGCGCGACGCAGAAGTGGATCGCCAGGAGCGCCTTCACCTCACCAGGCGAGCTGAAGGCGTGATACACCGAGAACAGGTGCGCGCTCATGGGCCGGAACAGCGCGAAGTGATTCGGCAGCCAGCCGGCGTTGCTGTAGAATTCCTCGACGTTGGGCCAGCGTCGGGCGACGTCGTAGCACAGCAGGATGCCCAGGAAGACGCGGAACAGCCCCATGGAACGCGGATCCGCCTCGAGGTAGACGCGCTTCAGGTGGGCCAAGAGCCGCTTCATGACCGGGACTATAGCCGCCAAACTTCGAGCGCCACCCAGGCCACTGAGTGAGGCGTGGTAAAAGGCGAGCACTCTCCGCCCCCGCTGCCGTGTACTCCCTCACCCCCTTCAACGTCGCCGCGATGATTACCGCAGGAATTGCGGCGGGCGTGCTCAACGTGATGGCAGGCGGCGGATCGATGTTCACGTTGCCGGTGCTGATCCTGCTGGGTCTGCCGGCGTCCGTGGCCAACGGCACGAACCGGGTGGCCGTGTTGATGCAGTCGATCAGCGGCGTCTACGCCTTCCAGAGGAGCGGCAAGCTAGATAGTAAGGCGATCTTACCAGTTCTGCTCCCCACGTCTCTCGGTGCGTTGGGTGGATCGCTCCTGGCGTCGCGGCTCCCGGAGACGCTGCTCAAGCCCATCCTGCTGGGGACCATGATCGCGATGGCAGCGCTGCTCGCCCTGCGCCCGAAGGCGATCTCCGCGCCAGACGACGCCGAGGCCAGGAGCGCGCTGTCCACGGGCGGCTTCGTCGGGCTGTTCGTCGCTGGGCTCTACGGAGGCTTCATTCAGGCTGGAGTCGGCTTCATCCTGCTCAGCGTGTTCGGTGGGATCCTGCGCTACGATCTGGTGCGCGCCAACGCGCTGAAGCTCACGTGCACGGCGATCTTCGGAGCGGTGGCGCTGGTCGTCTTCATCCAGGCGGGTCAGGTGGTTTGGGTGCCTGGGTTGATCCTGGCCGCGGCCAGCGTCGCCGGCTCGATCATTGGCGTTCGTATTGCCGTACGGATCCCTCAGTCGGCCATTCGCTGGGTGGTCTTCGGCGCCGTCTTGCTCTCTTGCATCGGCGCCTACTTCAAGTGAGCGTCAGGCGGCTGGCGCGACCTGGCGCCCTTCGGCGTCGTAGGCACCCTTCAGCACACCGAGCAGCGTCCCCTGCTGTCCGAAGAGCTTCTCTTCCCACTGCTCGAGCAGGTGATCGGTGTCGCGATCGCTCGGATGGAAGCCCGGGCGGAAGTAGTCGAGATAGGGCAAGAGCAATTTGCGGAACAGCCCCGGCTTGCCCCAGAAGAAGTTGAGGTTCGACAGCCAGCGCCGCGGCTTGAGTACTTCGCCCGCGTGGTAAGAGAGGCGTATGTGCACCTCGCTCGCCACCACGACGAAGACCAGGCTCGTGATCAGCATCGTCCCCACCCGAATCGGATAGCTGCCACCCACGGCGCGAAAGGTGTCGAAGGCGACGCTCTTGTGCTCGCTCTCCTCGAGCGCGTGCCAGACCCACAGATCTCGCACGCTCTCGTGGATCGCAGCTCGATGCCGATCAGTATCCAGCAGCTGTTCCGCGAGGATCGCCGTGAAGTGCTCGAGCGCGCAGGTGACCGCGAGCTGCACGATGGGCGGGAGCTTGCGCTGCGCGCGATTGAGCAACGCGGCAACCTCCGCCTCGAGGGTCGGCGCGTTGTCCAGACCGTGCTCGAGGAGCATCTCGTTGAAGGCGCGGTGCTCCTTGCCGTGCATCGACTCCTGACCGATGAAGCCAGCGATCTGGTCCAGCAGTTCGCGATCGGTGATCCGCGACTGACCACGCTTCGGTTTGCTGTAGTGCTTCACGGAGTTGACGAAGAACTGTTCGCCCTTCGGGAACAGCAACGAGAGGCCATCCCAGAACAACGTCAAGTGCAGGTCCCCCGCATACCAGGCCCGGGGTACCGCATCGGCCTCGAACTCGAAGTCTAGCCGGCGGCGCAAGATCTCCCGCTTCTCCGTACTGACGGCATCTCTGCGTGACATGGTGTCTCCTCCTCGGGCGGCTCCAAAGAACCTGCTAGAGTCAGCATTACGCAGCGCGGAGACTTTCGGCAGGTCAGCAGGGGCCGAAGTCTTGTCATCTCGGGCCAGCCGCTGTCACATGCCAGCCGATGTTCGACCTCCCCGGTGCCTACGCTCTACAGCTGGTCGAGCTGGTTGGGCGCTGGAACGTGGCCCCCGAAGAACTGATGAAGGGCCTGGAGCTGGGAGACCTGAGGAGCCCCACCACGCGTGTGGACCTGCTCAAGATGCGCAGGCTGGTGAGCCGTGCGATGCGCATGACGGGAGAGCCCGCGCTGGGTTTTCACATGGGAATGCAGATGCGCTTGTCCTGGCACGGCTTCCTCGGCTTCGCGGCGATGACCGCGGGCAGCGTGCGTGAGGCGCTGGAGCTCGCGGAGAAGTTCGGTGGAACGCGCACCACGGCGTTTGGCCTCGAGGCGCACGAGGAGGGCGGCAGCGCGAGCTTGCTCCTGGTGGAGCACGTGCCCCTCGATCCGCTGCGTGAGTTCGTGACCCTGGCGCTCTTCGTCGGACTCGTGCGCATCGGCCAAGACCTGACCGGGGAGCCGCTGACCGGCATGGCCGACGTCGCCTTTCCGGAGCCCGACTACTTCGAGCGCTTCGGGCACCTGCTGCCGGGCGTCGTGCGCTTCGATCGACCTCAGAGTCGCCTGGTGTTCTCCAGCGCGATCCTGGATCTACCGTTGGTGACGGCCGACCCCGTCGCGACACGCCTCGCACGGGAGCAATGCGAGCGGGAGCTCCAGAGCGTCTCCATGGAGGTTCGGCAGGATCCGTTCGTCAGCCGCGCCCGTCAGCTGATGAAGGCCGAGGCGCACGGCTTCCTCTCCGCAGAGCAGCTCGCCGAAGCCCTGGCCGTTTCCCCACGGACACTCAAGCGCAAGCTCGCCGACCAGGGCACGAGCTATAGCGAGCTCCTGGATCACCTGCGTCTCCAACGCTCGATGCTGCTGCTCGAAGACGCGGAGCTGAGCGTACAGGAGGTCGCCGACCGGGTCGGCTACTCCGACACCGCGAACTTCACTCGCGCCTTCAAGCGCTGGACGGGGCTCACCCCACAGGGCTTCCGCCAGCGCTGACCAGGCCTCAGAAGAACCAGAACTTGCGCTTCCTGACGGCACTCTTGCGGGCCGGGGCGATCTCTTCACTCACGCGATCGGTCTCCAAGCGATCGAGCAGGTCCGAGGGGCCCTTGTCGAGCAAGAAGCTCAGCTCGTCCTGGTAGATCGGAACCACGCCGTAAAAGCTGACCAGCTTGCCGGGCTGATACGCTCCATCGGCGCCACGTCGGCCAGCGCTCACCCGTAGCTGCTTGAAGCCTTCGTCTATCTCGACCAGCGGCGCGATCAGGGCGCAGCACTGCGCCGTGCTCGTGTGATAGGCAACCGGCGGCTCCTGGTTCGGAACGGTGTGCCCGACGCCGAGCCAGGTGCCCTTGGCGAAAGGAAACTGCGCGAGACGAGCGAGCAGGGCCAGGGGCCAGACATGCTCGGGCTCGGCGAGGGACGCTTCGTCGAGGGGCCAGGCAAAGGGCAGCGCCAGCGCGAGCTCGGCAAAGCGAAAGTTGTCCGGTACGCCCAGCTGCACCTGGGGCGGGACGTTCATCGGGCGACGGCTCATGCCTCGCGTGACCAGCGTATGCGCCGTGCGGTCGATGTTCGCCTCCACGAGCTCCAGGCTGACCTCGTGATCCAGGCGACCGAAATCGGGCTCGGCGTTCAGCGCCAGCAGCTCACGCTGGAATGCTCGTTTGCAGGCTGTTGCCTTCTCCGAGGTCGAGATCTGGCCGAGATAGCGCTGAAAGTGCTGCATCAGCGGATCGATTTCGGACGACTCCATGGCATGGCTTACCGCCGTCCAGGGTTCGCTGCCAAGCGGTGAGCCGTCGCAGCGAGGGCTCGCCGGGAGCCAGTGGAAGGTTGGTGTATGTGGAGCTTGGGGGTTGTGGCAGGCTCGGAAGCCGTGAATCAGACCTGGCGATGGGGATGGGGGGCGAGCTTGGCGATGGTGATGAGCTGCGGTGGCGCACAAGCGCCAGCAGAGCCAGGGCTGACCCAGCCGGCGAGCCCCCAGACTGCTAGCCCCACGGAAACGCCATCGCCCCCCCCCGCGACGGAGAGCTCGAGCTCGCGAGCGGCACCGGGGTCCGAGTGCAAGCCCATCGATTTCAAGGTACCCGAGCCGGACACGAGCGTGGTCAAGGCGGCCGTGCCTCCCGTGCAAGATTTCGGCGACGATCAGCTCGCGCCCTTCTACGAGTCCCTCGCGGCCATCGCTCGCGGCAAGCGGAAGGAGCCGCTGCGCATCGGCTTCTACGGTGACTCGAACATGACCCGGGACTTCATCACGGGTCAGCTGCGTCGAGAGCTACAGAGGATCTTCGGGGACAGCGGGCATGGCTACATCGGGCTCGCCAAGCCGTGGAGCTGGTATCTGCACATGGACGTGCAGCACAACTTCGACAAAACCGCGTGGAAAGCGTTCAACATGGCGACGATTCAGGTCGCCGACCGCTACTACGGCTTCGGCGGCATCGCCCCGCAGAACATCCAGTCGAAGGCACGCACCTGGGTCTCCACCGCGAAGGAAGGCTCTCCGGTCGGCACCAGGATCGACCACGTCGAGATCTACTATCTGAAGAAGCCGAGGCACGGGACCTTCGAGGTGCTGGTCGACAAACAGCATTTCGCCGATGTCGATACCGCAGGGCCGAAAGTCGAAGCCGGGAGGCTGGTCTTCGAGCTGCCGGAAGGGCCCCATCGCATCGACATCGTCACCGGTCCGAAGCTGGTACGACTGCTCGGGGCCATCCTGGAGCGCAAGCAACCGGGTGTCGTCGTGGACTCGATCGGCGTCGGCGGAGTGAACAGTGAGCTCCTGGCGCGAGCCGATCGCGACCTGGTGATGCAAACCCTGAAGATGCGCAAGCACGAGCTGTTCGTGTTGCTCACTGGCGCCATCGAACCCGACTCACCGAAGCACGCCGAGGCCATGAAGGAGGTCGTCGCCCGTCACCGTGAGGCGCGCCCCGGCGTCCCCTTCATCCTCATGAGCCCGCCTGACCTAGCTGGAGGCTCTCTGAAGGCACCCACCAAGAGCGTGCGCATCAATCAGGTCGCGAAGGCGAAGCTGAAGACCGCCAAGGAGCTCAAGACCCTGTTCTGGGATTTCCGTGAGGCAATGGGCGGCGAGCAGTCGATCGTCAACTTCGCTCAGCACAAGATGGCCTGGACGGACTTCATCCACCTCACCGAGCCGGGCGGACGGCTGATGGGCAAGCGCTTCGCGATCGCGCTGCTCCGGGACTTCAAGCGCTACCTGGGTGAGCACCCCGACGCGGGCTGCGACTATCAGGCCGCCCACACCAGCGACGAATAATCCAACGTTTCCGAGCACTTTCTCTCCCCATAGGGACCTCACCAAACGACCGTTTGGCAATTATGTCGGGCTCGGGCATGATCCCGGAATGCGCGTGAAGTGGCTGGTGGGTGCGCTGGGGCTGTGCCTGAGCGCGTGCGTCGTGGGCTGCAGCAGCGATGACTCGAGCTCCGGTACTGGTGGCAGCGGAGCCGTGGGTGGAGCCGCGGGCAGCGCTGGTACCGGAGGCAGCGCTGGTGCCGGAGGCAGTGGAGGGAGCAGTGGCAGTTCTGGCAGCGGCGCCTTGCTGGACGGCGACTGCGATCCGCTGGTGCCCGAGTACTGCAGCTTCCCCTTCCCCTCGAACGTCTGGCTGAAGGACGACGCAGGCTCCCCGACCGGCAAGCGCGTGAACTTCAAGCCTGCGAGTCTACCCAAGAGCCGCAGCGGAACGGAGACCAGCGTGGACAGCCTGAACCGCTCGGACGGCTTCTCGGCAGGCACGGCCCTGATGGCCTACCTTCCGGGAGCCACGACGGCTGGACTGCCAACACCGCTGGACATCCCGCGCTCAATCACCCTCGACAGCCCTACCTTGTTGATCGACGCAGAGAGCGGCGAGCTGGTGCCGCACTTCTCCGAGCTCGACGTCGGTGCGAAGTTCCCCGAGGATCAAGCATTCATGATCCGACCAGCCGTGCGCCTCAAGGACGGCGCCCGCTACCTGGTTGCGATTCGCAACGTGCTGGACAGCAACGGCCAGGCCATCGCGCCCAGCCCGGCGTTCAAGGCGCTGCGGGATGACGAGAGCAGCGAAGAAGCCAGCGTCGAACTACGACGCGAGCTCTACGGCGACATCTTCCAGCGCCTCCAGGACGCGGGCGTGGAACGGAGCGACCTGCAGCTCGCCTGGGACTTCACCACGGCGAGCGTCGAGAACAACACCTCCCGCATGCTGCACATGCGCGACCAGGCGCTCGCGGAGGTCGGCGCTCAGGGGCCGACGTACACCATCGACGACTCACAGACCGACGTGGACGAGAACGTCGCCCTGCGAGTCGAGGGCAAGATTCAGGTGCCGCTCTTCCTCGACAAGCCCGACGCCGGCGGTGTCATGCAGCTGGACTCGAGTGGCCTGCCGCAGAAGACCGGGAGCGCCGAGTATCCGTTCGTCTTGATAGTGCCCAGGAGCGCGACGGTGGACGATCCAGCGACGGTGATGTGGTACGGCCACGGTCTGCTTGGGGAGCGCTACGAGGCGGAGTCGTTCGCGGATCTGGCGAACCAGTACAACTACGCCATCGTCGCGACGGATTGGTCCGGAATGGCCTCGGACGATGTCGACAACATCGTCGGTATCATCACCGGCGGCGACATGGGTCAGTTCCGCTCGGTACCGGATCGCCTGCAGCAGGGCTTCTTGAACGCACTGCTGGCCACCCGGATGGTTGGCAATCGTTTCTCCAAGGATCCGCTGGTCGTCCAGGACGGCAAGAGCCTGATCAAGAGTGACGAGAAGGTGTACTTCGGGGGCAGCCAGGGGGGGATCTTCGGCGCTGTTTACATGGCGCTCAGCACCGACGTCACCCGCGGTGTCCTTGCGGTGCCAGGGCAGTCCTACAACCTGCTGCTCCAGCGCAGCGTGAACTTCGACAGCTTCATCGGGCTGATGCGCGTCACGTACCCCAGTCAGCTCGACATCCAGATGGCGCTGGCACTGGTCCAGATGGAGTGGGATCGCGCCGAACCCAATGGTTACTCCCATCGCGCGACGACGAACCCGCTGCCGGGCACGCCAGAGCATCAGACACTATTGCTGGTGAGCATCGGGGATCATCAGGTGACGACGCTGGGCGCGCACATCATGGCTCGCGCGATGGGCGCGAAGAACCTCGCGCCCGTGAATCGCAGCGTGTTCGGCCTGGAAGAGGCGACCGGCCCGTTCAGCGGCTCCGGAATGATCGAATATGATTTCGGTCTACCCCCGGAGCCGATCACGAACGAGCCGATGCGTGAGGGGCAAGATCCCCACCCGCGTATCCGCGAGGTTCCCTCTGCCGGGGATACGCTGAACGACTTTCTGCGCACCGGCGTGGTCGACGCGACGTGCGGCCCCTGTGGCCTCACTCAGTGAACTCGGTCGTAAAGCCGTGAGGGTAGCCGAGTCGCCGAGCAGCAGCTCGCCCCGGCGCTGACGAGTCTACTTCTGCGAGATCTGCTGACCGCGGCGCTTGGCTTCGTCTTCGGCTTGCTGGAGCTGCTTGCCTTCTTCGCCCTCGACAGCCTGCTTGGCCCGCTGCGCGGCGCGCTCGGGATCGCCCTGCTCCTGGTACTGCTTCAGGTCCTTCTGGTAGCGGTGAGTCGCGCTGTAGCTCCCCTCGCCCTCGACCTGTTGATTCGCCTTGGTGTTCGTTTCAGTGCTCGCTTCGGTGTTCGACATGGGTCCTCCCGTGGTTGGGTTCTGAGCGCACTGAGTTCAAGACTCGTGCCGCCCCGAAGCACCGGGAGGGAATGCGGCCGAACCGGCTCAGCTCACGCCAGGCAGCCCTGGTGCGTCCGCAGGGAAAGGTCAGACGCTGCTGACCGTGTACACGCACATGCACCGTTCGGGGCAGCACGCCTCGCTCCCTCCCCCCCCACTGGTGCGAGCGCCGACTGACTTCGCCCGCGCCTCCCAGCGATCGCTGAGCCCAGCGCGGAACGGCACGTCACCTGCAACACGCTCGATCAGCACGAGCGCGATCACACCTGCGCTCGCGTGCATCACGAAGGAGCACACCATGACCACACACAAGGTCGTTTTCGGCGCGTTCAAGACCCCCGCCGGCGCTCAGAGCGCCGTCCACACCCTGGAGAGCCACGGCTTCCTGCACCGGGACATCAGCGTCCTGATGACTGAATCCGCACGGCAGCATTTCGCCACGGTACAGAAGAACACCAAGGGGCCCGAAGGGGCGGCTGTTGGAGGCGTAGCGGGCGGCATCATCGGCGCGATCGCCGCCGGTCTGACCGCGGTGGTGACGGTGGCCGTGCCGGGTATCGGTCTCCTGGCTGCGGGTCCCCTCGTCGCCGTGCTGGCAGGTCTCAGCGCAGGAGCGGCTACCGGTGGGCTGCTCGGTGGACTGATCGGGCTCGGGCTCTCCGAGCATGAGGCGAAGCTCTACGAGGCAACGATCCGAGGCGGCGGTGTCGTCGTCGCGGTGGACACGCGCACCTCGGACGAGACCCAGCGCGCGCGAAATGTCTTGGAAGAGGCAGGCGCGCTGAAGGTCAACTCCGAGCGCGGCAAGCCCGCCGACGTGTCGCCCCCGGCCTACAACTACTGAGCGGCGACGTTCGCTTCGCCAGGAGTTGGCTGAGTGAGGGTGAAGGCGCCGGTGCCATCGGGGACGCGCCCATACGTGTCCCCGTCCGGGATCTCATCGGCGCCAAAGCCCGTGTAGGCGATGACCTCGGTGCCGTTCAGCATGAAGCCCGCATCGCCCTTGGATGCGCTGAGCTTGAAGCCGACGTGGTAGCAGGAGGTGACGTCGCCGATGCACGTCGTCTGGAGATCGGGCGAAGGGGTCTGATCGCCGAGCAAGAGCAGGAAGCCGCCTGGTGGGATCTCCGCCCCGGAACCGAACGTGATGCCCTCGCTCGAGTCTGGACAACCATCGTCCCCCAGGTCCGCCACGGTGAGCCCGCTCAGTGAGACGGTCACGCTGCCGGGGTTGTAGAGCTCGATCCACTCGTCGTCCGCGGACATCTCGTTGATCACCACGGAAACGCTCGCGGCGTTGGTCAAGCCGCACTCGGTGGCCATCGGGAAATCCACGCCGCCGGAGCCGCCTCCGCTACCGCCTTGACCACCGCCGCTGCCGCCCTGACCGGAGCCACCGCTGCCGCCCTGGCCGCCGCTGCCACCCTGAGCGCCGCTGCCACCTTCAGCTCCGCTGCCCCCCTGCGCGCTCCCGGCGGATCCCCCGTCAGCGCCGCTGCCCCCCTGTGCGCCGCTACCTCCGCTGCCGTCGTCCTCGGTGCTCTCGGAGCACGCTGCTCCGCTCAGCACCAACGTCCCGGCCAGCAATCCCAAAGCAATTCGGTACAACATCCTCGATCTCCTCGATTCTCTAGAAAGCGACCCGTACCACTGCACGAGCCTCCAAGTAGTCACTGTCTGGCAACGCCGTCTGCGCCTCGTCGCTCGGCAAGGACCGCGTTACCGCGAGGAAAGTTTGTTGCGCCGGAGCGAACTCCCAACCCACGGCGCCGGTCAGGCTCAGCACCGAGTCGTCGCTCTTCGTGCTGCGGCGCCAGCTGCTCGCTCGCAGCGCCGCGATCAGGCCCCTCCAAGGCTTCAGGTTGGCGAACCCGTCCACCATCCACGAACGCGCCGCGCCGCTATCGGCCAGCCCCCAGGCGTAGGTGAACCCAGCTCCAGCGCGCAAGAACGTGCCCTGCCAGAGCAGGGCGCCCGTCGCCCGATCCGAACGCGAGAGCCCGGTCCCGGTGGAACCCTTGGTGTACCCCGCGAAGACCCCGAGCGCACGCATAATCCCCACGGAAATTGGATGAATGCTCGCTGCCAGCTCGAAGTTCTTGCCTCGATTCAGCTCTCGGTTCGTGTAGCCCTCACCGTTGTACGCCGCGACGCCGATCCAGCCGTGACTCGAGTCCTCTTCGGGACCGCTGCCTGGCAGCAGCACGCGTGCGCTCCCGCCGATGTCTGCTGGAGACAGCAGACCCGCCTCTTCCTGAGGCGGAGCACCGATCGCACGCAGCATCCAGGTCCCCTCGAGCTCGGCGAGGGTCAGCGTAGGCACCAGGCCCGCGTTCACCTCCAGCCAGGAGATCCCTCGATAGCCGCCGTAGCCTTCCCTCACCCGAGCCACCAGGCTGTCCCCGGAGACGCCGACGAGCGCGCCGTCTTCAGCCGAACGCACCGCCTCGAAGAGCACACGCCCCATCACCTGATCCGTCTCGGCGGTCAACGAAAGGTGGATGCGAGGTACGTCGAACTCGTGGAACCACTCGCTGGAGTCGGCTCCTCCAGCGTCTTGCGTTTCCGTGCGGCGATAGGCGTACTGAGCGAACACCTCCAAGCCCGGAGTGAGGGTCACGCCTTCGAGCTTGCGGCCGCTCGCGGTCGGAGGCGCCGCGCGTCCCTCGTAGGTGGGGGCCGCATTCGGGTCCGCCGGGAGCGGCTCGCTCTGAGCCAGAGCGACGGCGGGGAGCAAGCTGGGCAGCAGCCCGAGAGAGAGCACGAAGCGTCGCATGAGGAACCTAGGGAGCCACGGGGTTTGGGGGTGAGGGCGGAGCACCAAGCAGCGCCTCGAGATCCGGCTTGGCGCGGGGCGCGCCGGGGCGCTGGGGGAGTCCGAGGTCGAGGCCGAGATCGGCCAGTGCCCGACGGAAGTCAGTCAGGTCGCGGGTCACCTGATCGGCGTAGGCCAGCGCGACCTGGAGTTGCTCGTCGATGAAGGCTTCGTCGCGAGTACCGATGCGCCCGGCGATCGCCTTGGCTGGCGCCGCGGAGACATCGCTCGGGGTCGCGTGGAGCTCCGCGAGCAGGCCACCGAGGATCCGTGCGAGGCCGATGATCGCCTCCGGAGTGCCCTCGGCATCCTCGAAGCGATCCGTGCGCAGCGTCTTCTGAGCCTCGGACTCGCGACGCAGCTGCACGGGGAAGCCGAAGTAGCTCGCGGTGCCCCACAGCGGCTCAGCGTCCTTGCGCGACCAGAGCCTCCAGGTGGTCATGCGGATGCGCTCTTGCACGTCGTTGAAGTAGACCCCGGGCGGGCGCCAGCCGCTGACGCCGGCGTCTCCAAGCTCCTTGAGTTCCAAGATGAGGTCGTCGTCCGGCGCGTCGGTGTCGCCCCGGAGCAAGAGCAAGATCTTCAGCCGGGGCCAGCTGGCCACGCCCTTGCCAAACAGCCGCGCGGCATCCAGGAGCTGGAGCGCGTCGGCGCTGGGAGGATCGATCAGTCGGCCCAGTCGATACTCCGAGAGCACTGCTGGCAGCGCATCGTAGGCCCAGCGCGGCAAGTCTGCGAGCACCTCCTGAGGGTCGCTGCTGTCGGGCGGGCCGCGAAGCAAGCGCCGCCGGCCGCTCGCTTCGAGCTCGGTCAGCTGGTCCAGCTCGTCTCGCGACGCGAGGTCTTTGTTCCCACGTCGAAATAAGTCGACCAGGATCGGGTTGGCGAGCCCGTCGGTGATCCGCGTGCGCTGGCGCTGCCTGGCTTGCGCGCGGATCCCATCGAGGTATCCCCGGGCCACGGCGCGCACCACGTCGTCCTGCCGCGCGCGCACCGCCGCGCGCGCGTCCGCATCCGTGGGGTTCGACTGCTGCGCTCCGATCAGCATGCCTACGGCGAGGCGCCGTAGATCCCAGAGGTAGGGCACCAGGTCCGCGCCATCGAAATCGTTGGGCTCGAGGGCGAGCCGCCCGTCCGATCCGAGAAGCAGCCCGAAGTTCTCCGGATGCGCGTCGCTGGTGCTGAGCACCAGCGGAGCGGCGAGAGCGAAGTCGGAGCGCGCGATCCCCTGGGACGCCTCGCGCCAGTCGTGCTCGAAGACCGGCACACTACCGCGGTAGTAGTCGTACACACCCGTCGACATGCGGGCGTACTTCCCCGCCACCAGCCGCGGTCGATTCTCGATCAGCGACTGATCGGCGCGAGCCATCACCGACGCGATCTCGGCCTCGCGCTGGCTGTGCGCCGGCGACGACCCGCAAGCGCCGGCCAGCAGCGGCAAGCAAGCGACGGAGCGCGCGCACCAGCGACGCAGACGAGAACCCAGCGGCATTCGGCAGGCGGGTATCAGGCTGCTCGGGGTCCTGCAACGTGAGCGCTCGGCCCACCGCTCGGATTCACCAGAACGACACAATGCCGTCTCCGTGCCGACGCGCTGCTGCGGAGGGATCCGGTGCCGGTGATCTCCTGCACGGAGAGCGCCACTTACGAACTCCCCGACCAGTAGGCGGGGAATCACGAGGAGAACGGAATGCGGAACTTGTTGAAGACTTCCCCCCACGGCGCCCTGGCGCTGGTGCTGGCCCTTGGTGGCTCGAGCGTGATCACCGCGTGCGGCAGCGATGACGACGGCGGCGGAAGCGCTGGCAGCGCGGGGACGGCCGGCAACGGCGGCACAGCGGGCAATGGGGGCTCAGCGGGCAACGGCGGTTCCGCCGGGATTGGTGGTTCCGCAGGGAACGGTGGCTCCGCGGGCAACGCGGGTTCCGCGGGAGCCGGAGCAGCCGGAGGCAGCGCTGGAACAGCCGGCACCGGAGGAACGGGCGCAACAGGCGGAAGCGCTGGCGCCGCGGGAACGGGGGGCACCGCGGGAGCTGGGGGCACGGCGGGAGCCGGGGGCACCGCGGGAACCGGGGGCACGGGCGGCGTGGCTGGCGATGATACGATGCTGCTGTACTTTGGTGACTTCGACACCGACAAGACAAGCGCCATTGCCAGCATGGGGCTGCCTTCGGCGACTCGCACCGACCTCACCGTTCCCGGCGACTTCGATACGGCGCAGAAGATCGGCCCGGGCGCTGTCTCCCCCGACGGAACGAAGGTGGCCCTCGCCGGAACGAACTCGAGCGGCAACGGGATCCTCGTGGTCATGAACGCCGACGGAACCTCGCCATCGACCATCTTCACCGGGAACCGAGACGATTCGGAGATCGAGGACCTCGAGTTCTCTCCGGACGGCAGCCTGATCGCCTTCATTGGGGACGTCGAAACCACGAACGGAGCGAACAACCTCTACGTGATCCCGGCTGCCGGCGGAGCGGCCGTGCGCATGCACACCGAGCTGACGAACAAGGACAACGACGTGCACGCCATGGCCTGGGACCCGTCGACCACGGGAACCGGCCCCGCTTATCTGGCGTTCACGGCGGACGCCACGACCAATGACGTCGACGAGCTGTTCACCGTGGACGCGCGCGCCACCGCACCCACGCCCACACCCGTCGTGAGCGCGGGCGAGATCGCGAGCGGCGGCTCCGTCAACGAGAGCCTGTACTGGGCGAGCGGGAGCAAGCTCTACTTCACCGGCGACTGGGAAGTGGACGGACTCTACCGTGCTTACCGCGCGGATGTGGACGGACAGAATCGTGAGCAGGTACCGGGCACGTCCCTGACCAACGCCAACGGCGAGGCGGGGATCGGCCCCATCGCCATCAGCCCCGATGGGACGAAGCTCGCGTTCTCGTCCGAGGCGCCCAATGCTGGCGTCTACGACGTCTACGTGCTCTCGCTCGCGGGTGGCAGCGCTGCCGAGCGGGTATCGAATGTTCTCACGACAGCCCCTGGCGCGGGCACCCGAGGGCCGACCTTCTTCCTACCAATGAGGTGGAGCCAGGGCGGAGATCGTCTCCTGGTGGTCTCGAACTGGCTCGGAAGCACGGACAAGTTCTACTCCTTGTACCTGTTGCCCACGACGGGCATGGGCGGCATACGGCTGTTCGAGGAACAGGCCGCCTCGAACCTCACCTACGTCGACTTTGGCTTCTCCGCCAACGGCAAGCGCGTAGTCGCGCTCGGCGATCTACTCACCAATGGCAGCGACGAGCTCTTCACGACGACCGACCTCACCACGGCGAATCAGGCCCTGGCGGGCGCGCGCATCGAGGAGGCTCCAAGCGGTGGCGACGTGGACGGCTACGTGACCGTCAAGTGATTCCACTCGGCGCTTCGAGGAACAGCGCGCGGCCAGCGGGCCGCGCGCTCGCACGCGCCTCGCATCCAGACGCTGGCGCGCGCTAGCGAGGTTGCCACTCGTACGTACCCCCACCGCTGTAGATCTGCAATGGAGCCGAGACCGCCAGCCCGTCGACCTTGAGCGCCTGGAGCGCCGTCGGTGATCCGTTCATCGTCGCATCGAACAAGGCACGGTCGCCCTGCGGCGACCAACCCACTCCTGTGAGACGCACGAACGACGAGCCCGTCGAATAGACCGGCAAGCTGGTCCCTGGTGGGTTCGCAGAAGTATCTCGCAGATACGCCGTTTCACCGATCGCGTAGAACGCTGTCTGTGCGGTGGGGGAGAGGTAGACCGGAGCGCTGCCCGAGACGAGGAGCACCTCCTCGAGGGGGTTGACGTCGAGGTAGACGAGCTGCGTGGCGGTCTCATTACGGTAGATGAGGCGCGACCCGCTCGGGTTCCACTCCGTGGAATAGTGGAAGGGGTTGCCGGTGAGGGCCGTGGCCGCCTGGGTCCCCGGTTCCACCAGGCCCCCCATGGTTCCGTTCGACCACACGAGCTGATCGCCGGTCGGGGACACCCCGACGCCGCTCACGTCCTCCGTCGTGAGGTCCGTGGGCGACGAGGGGTTCGACGCGTCGAACAGGCGTAGTGGCGCGTTGCCGTAGGTCACGAACAGATGGCCTCCAGGCAGCCAGGACCACTGCTTCGCGTCGGGCAAGGCGGTCCCGGGATCGGTGCCGCTAGCGCTCCGCTCCACCAGGAACCGCCCCTCGGAGGTCTTGTACAGGACATAGTCGCCGTCGTCTGACCAGGACATCTCGGAGACCGTCGCTCCCGCCTTTGCGATTTGCCGCAGGGAACCATATGGCAGGCCGATGCACAGCTGATCGCTTCCCGGGTACCCGTTGAGCAGCAAGAACTCGTTGCGACTGGGAGACCACTCGAGCGCGATGGCCTGATACGTGAGGACGGTGCTCGTTGGAAGGTCCTGGTATGCCGGCAGGAGCCGGAGTTCCCGGCTCGCGCTGACCGCGCTGATGATCTGGCCGTCCCTCGACCACGCGGTCTGCGGGTAGGAGCCGCCGCTCGTCGAGGTGACCGTGAAGCGATCCGAGGCTCCTGTCTCGTCCACCCGCTGGGCGATGACGTTACCCGAATCATGAAGCAGCAACGCGTTTCCGTCGGGAGACCAAGTGTGGTAGCTGCTGCTGGTCTTCAGCTTGGCGGACTTCACCGCTGTCAGGTCTTCGATCCCCAGCAACGTGAGCGTGTTGCCAGAAGTCACCATCAGCCAGGGGTAGGACGTGGACACGCCGCCGCCCGCGCCCCCCGCACCTCCGCCTCCCACTCCAGCAGTTCCGCCGCTGCCTCCGGTCCCCG
>JAGQIY010000433.1 GCA_020430865.1 Myxococcales bacterium | reverse complement strand
GTCGTCCGCAGCGTTCCCTTGCCGTTGGGTGCGACTTCTGAGATCGGGCCCGACGTAGCCAAGGCGGTGTCACTTTGGGCCCTGCCCGCTCTCTCCGATGAGTTGAGTTGCTACTACGTCGGCCCGTCCGCTGAGCCGGACTGGCTTTCGCTGATAGCTGAGAGGCTGGAGGTCCATGACCACATTGAACGAAGCGTGCTTGGCGCTTATGGCGTCAGTATTGAGCAGCTTCGAGAGATCTGTGATCCGGTTCGGCTGCCTCTCGACTATCCGGCTCGCGATGATCTCGACCAAGAGATCGAGAGCTTGCTCAGCCTCGGTATCGACGAGCTGACATCCCGTCTTCTCGCTGAGCGCGGCGGTTTGAAGGAGATTGCGAACCATGCGCACCACTCTGATCGGCAGGTGGAGGTGATAGCGCACGGACTGAGCGTGAACGCGTTGGATGTGGTCCGAGTCGCTCAAGGGATGAGCGCTCCACGGCAGGATGTCGAGCGCAGAGCCAAGCGCCTCATCTCTCATGCTGTTGGTGTTGCCTTCGGTCGGTGGCATGTCCGATCTGGTTTCACTCGAAGCGAGATGCCGAGCTACGAGCGCCTGGTCGCTCCAGCTCCGTCGAGTTCGCCTGCGATGCTGGTTGACGAGAACGGCTTGCCCGGCCGACCTGCTGGGTATCCGCTCGAGCTGCCCGCGGACGGCGTTGCCCTGAATCAGCCTGGCCATCGCTGGGACTTGTCGAGTCTGGTTGAGACTGCGTGGGCGAAGACGCATGAAGGCGCCGAGGACCTAGACCGATCGCTTTCTGCTCTCGTGAAGCGAGCTGACCTCGCGTCTTACTTGAACTCGCGGTTCTTCGCTGACCACTTGGCCCAATATTCCGTCAGTCGACGAAAGGCGCCGATCTACTGGCAGCTCCAGCTCCCGTCGAAGACGTGGGGCCTCTGGCTCTACGCTCCGAAGCTGTCACGGGAGATGCTCTTCGCGATCGTGCGGGAGACCGAGCAGCGCCAGCGTCTCGCTGAGCAGCAGATCGGCCACCTCCAGCGGGAGGCCGACAGCGGTAGTGGTGGGAGGAAGGCGAGCGAGGTGGCCAAGGAGCTCGAGGCGGAGCAGAAGCTTGCGGTTGAGCTGGCGTCGTTCCGAGCCGAGGCTGAGCGGATCGCCAACCTCGGTTGGGAGCCTGACCTCGATGACGGGATGGTGTTGAACGCCGCGCCGCTGGCCGATCTGTTCCCGGCGTGGAAGGACGCAACCGCCTATCGCAAGGAATTGCGAGCCGGGAAGTACGAGTGGGCGACGGTGGCCCGGTACGCCGACCAGCTGTGACCGCCATTCGAGACAAGCTCGCGGCGGACCTCGCCGCGAAGGTCGAGCGCCACGGCGTGGTGGTGTGGGACGACCCAGAGGCGGCCTACTCGGCCGTCGTGGACGACGTCGCGCCGACGGGTGTCGCGGTTCACCGATTCGATGGCAGCTGGTTCGATCTTCGCCACCAGATGGAGAGGTCGCTCGCCGGTCAAGATGTTCCCCGGCTTGTGGCCTACCTGCCGACTAAGCCATCGGACCCCGACCCGCTCGAAGAGCTGAGGGCTGTCGGTGCACGGTTCCGAGTTACGCTGCCGGCCCTGCTCAAGAGCGCGCTTGCCGGACAGCTCACCGAACAGCGGCTCGCTCAGGTCGGGGAGCAGTGTTCGACGCTCCCCGAAGCTGAAGCTGCGCTCGACGGTGGCGATGCAGGCGTTGACGCCCGCCTGATCTCGACCATCGGGGAGACCTCGACTGCAGCCCTCGCCGCTGCGCTGATTGCCGGCACACACAGCTCCGAGCTGGCCGAACGGGATCTGGTCGGGATTGCACGGCAGACGCTCGCTGGCGCATTTGGCGCTGATCTCGGGGATCTCGAAGGCGACGATCTCCGGCACGCAGCGTTCCGACAGGTGGTGCTGAGTTGCCTGGTCCGAGCAACCGGCGATCTGCCCAGTGAGCTTGCCGCGTCGCACGCGGCTGTAACGCCCGCTCAGACCAAGGCCGTCACTGCGGTTGTCGAACGACTCCAGACCCGGCCCGATCTTCGCGTCGGCTATGTCGAGCTGGCCCAGATGGCTGACGAGCAGCTCCACCTTGCCACGCACCTTGGTTGGAGCGAGGGCCTCTCGGAGCTCGATGTCACCCCTGCAATCGAGCAGATCGTGCTGACCGAAGCGTTCCGCCTGCTTGAGACTGAGGACCACGCAGCCGCCCTCTCCATGGCATCCGAGAGGTTGAAGTCGAGCTGGTGGCTGACGTCGCCTGCGCCGGGAGGCGATGTCGTCGCCATCAAGTACCGGGCCGTCCGCGCTATCGCCCGGCTCGAGCTCGCCCTGGCCCGACCGTTGCCTCCGATCGAGAGCGTGTCCGCGTTGCGTGACTGGTACACCGCCGACGGCTAC
>JAGQIY010000432.1 GCA_020430865.1 Myxococcales bacterium | reverse complement strand
TGGAGCTGCCGTGCCACCCTCGTCCGTCGTTGCGCTTCGCGGCGACATACGGCCCGGCGATCAGCAGGTCCGTCGCGGCCAGGAGTGCTTCGACGCCAGCGATACGCGAGCGCTGAAGGTACGCAGCCGTGTACCCGCTGTAGGTCACAACGCTCCGGCCCAGAGCGCGGGTCCGTGCGGCCAGGCGCGCGCAGGCGGCGGCCTGCTCGAAGGGTTCTCCGCCGAGGATGGTGACTCCCTCCACGTCCTCTTGCATGAGCTCGTCGGCGAGAGTCTCGGGCGACCACAGACGGCGTGGGTCGTGGGCGTGGGTGTCGGGGTTGAAGCACCCGGGACACCGGAGGGTGCAGCCCTGAACCCACACGGCGGCTCGCCAGCCGGGGCCGTTCGTCTGCGTGCGCGGCCGCACGGCGGCGACGTTGAGCAAGAGTTCAGCGCTCATGAAGGTCGAACTCCAGCTGCCCGGCGTCCACGCTGACGGCGACCGTGCGCCCAGCAGTCAGCTTGTCGTGCCGCACGAAGAGGAAGCGGGCCAAGGGGTTGAGCAGCTCGCGTTCCACCGCGTTGAGCAGACCGCGACCGCCGTGACTCACTCGCGCCTGTGCGATGAGGTGCTCAAGCGCTTCGTCACCGACCGCGAGCGTCACGCCCCAGCGCTCACGAAGATGCGCCCCCAGTGGCTGCAGCTTCTTCTGCAGGATCCCGCGCCGCATCTCGGGGTCGCTGACGGGCTGGAACACGACGATGTTGTCGCCCAGGCGGTTGAGGAGCTCCGGTCGACCAAGGTGACGCACGAAGTGGTCCTCCACCGCGCTGCGGAAGTGATCCACATGCGCGCCTTCCGAGACCCCGTCGGCCGGGAGCGTCGCAGCGCCGATGTTGCTCGTGAAGATGATGACGGTCTCGCTGAACCAAGCCGTCTCACCACGGCCGTCGGTCAGCCGGCCGTCCTCCAGGATCTGCAGGAACTTGTCCAGCACACGCCCGTGGGCCTTCTCCACCTCGTCGAAGAGCAGCACCGAGAACGGCCTGGCGCGCACAGCGTTGGTGAGCTGCCCTCCCTCCTCGAAGCCCACGTACCCAGGAGGCGCACCCACCAGGCGCTGGTCGCTGTGCTCGTGGTTGTACTCGCTCATGTCGAAGCGGATGCACGCTGACTCGTCACCAAACAGAAACTCCGCGCAGGCCTTGGCCAACTCGGTCTTGCCCACTCCCGTGGGACCGACGAAGAAGAGCGTGCCCTTGGGCTTGCTGCGGCGAGCCGAGTGCTGCAGCCCCGCGAGGCCCAGCCACGCCCGCACGATCATCGTCGCCACGTGAGTGACCGCGTCTGGCTGGCCGAAGACGCGGGAGGCCAGCTCCTCGTCGACACGCGTGAGCCGTTCTTCGGAGAGTTCCTCCCACGGGGACCGCTCATCGCCGAAACGGTAGAGGTTCAGCAGCTGGTCGGGAGCCAACGGGACTTCGACAGAGCGCGAGAGGAGGATCACCTGGCGCAGGTCAGAGGTGGTCAGCTGGTCGGAGAGCTCGGCTAGGCTGTCCACGGTACTCGCGCGAGATACCTGACCCGAGCCTGGATTGTTCGAGGGTGCGACCTTGAGGTCGTCGAGGTGGCGGTCGAAGAACGCCCGCCGCTCCGCCCGGCTGGGCGGTGGCACAGGCACTAAGCGCACGCGGGGCTCACCTTGGTAGATGGCAGGCGGCACCGCACCCAAGCTGGCACTGATCACGACGAGCAGTCCGCCACCGCTCCCGAGCCGCTCCGAGTTGATGGCTTGAGTGGGCTCACCCACCAGGGCTTTGCCGAGCTGCAGCATCCACTCGCGCTCGTTGGCGTCGGGGTGCGCGGGCTGAGTCACGAGCAGGTGCGACCAGTCGATGACGAGCAGCGGGCGGACCCCCGGCTGCGTGAGCACGGCGCGGTACTGCGCAAGCACTTCGGCGAGGTCGAGTCGCTGCGGCACGGATGGCGTGGGTGCTGGGCCGGCGCCGCCGTAGTCATAGGACTCCCCGGCTGCTGGTGTGTCGCTTCCGAGCGCGGCTGCCACCGCCTCGGCCCAGCGCCGCCCCTGCGCGTCATCGCCGAAGCGAAGCCCGTCGACGCGGTCCCACGTGGCCCGCACGGTGAACTGCGTCAGACGGCCAACGAGCAGCCTGTCCAGAGACATGTAGTCTGCGTTGATGCCCGTCCAGAAGAGGTCGCGAGTGTTTCCGTACAGCACGAGACCCGCGCGCACGTGAGCCTCTCGTGCGACGGTGGAGAGCCAAGCTGGCGTTTCGGTCACTGTCACTGCCCCTTCTTCCGGCCGCCCGGGAGGTCGCGTGCTCCCCGACTGATGCGGTCCGGGTTCTTCCACACGATCTGCGGCGGGCCCATGCGCACGCCGAACTTGTCGCGCAGGGTCGTCTCGATCTTCTCGAGCTCGTCACCACAGGCGCGGCCTTCGTACCCGTCCAGGTCGAACTTCGTGGCGCCGTCGAGACTCACGTCGAAGCGAGCGCGTCGGCCGCTGGCGAGGCGCCCCTCCAGCGTGACCACACCCGCCTCGAGCCGCGGCGGCACGACCACGAAGCCCATGCTCTTCAGGGTCTCTATGACTCGACCCACGATCTCGCGCCGGACCGCCTCGTCCAGGCCCGCCGAAGCGGCAGCTGTGGACGACTCAAACGCCTCGGCCGACAGGCGCGACGCCTCCGCTAGGTCGCCTTGCATGGCTGTCTCGACTGCGCGCCGACTCAAGTCCGCCGCAGCGCTCGACGGCGCGGTGGCGGCGGCGATGGTCTGTGCGCGCCGCGCCTGCGCGATGGCGTCCGCCTGGTCGCTGCTCCAGCGCTTGGCGCCCGCTTCAGCACGGGCCAACACGTCGTGGAGCTTGGTGGCCAGCGTGACGAGGGTGGCCAGGGCCGCGTCCGGCGACGTGGAGCTCTCGTTCCGGGCGGTCTGTATTGCGGGGACCAAGGCGCTCAGCTCGGCAGCGGCAAGCTGCTGGACCGCAACGTCGTGAACGCCACGAATCACCTCGTCGCAGGCGTCGGCCAGGGCAATGCACTCCTTGCTCACATGGCCAAGGCGCACCCTCTCTCTCTGCGCTCGCTCTAGCTCCAGCCGGCGCTCTCCATACATGCTCATCGGCGCTTCCTCTTCTTCTTCTGACCTGCAGGGGTCGACTGGGCCGAGGTGGCCTCCACGAGCCCCGACAGAACCACCTCGGCGAGGCCGAGCGCGCCCCACTCTCGACGTACCTCGTCCCAGACCGCCTCGCGCTGAGCGCGTGCCGCACGTAGCGGGTCACGCAGTTGGATGACACGGGGCCTCGCGAGCGCGAGGATGTCGTCCAAGAGGGGCAGGAGGTCTTACAGCGCCGCACCCACGAGGATGATCTGGGGCGCCAGGGCGAACCAGTCGACCGAGGGGGCATCGAATGTGCTGAGTTGGGCGAACATCAGTGA
>JAGQIY010000431.1 GCA_020430865.1 Myxococcales bacterium | reverse complement strand
TCGAGTCCGCGCCGGGGATCGGGCGGTAGTCCCAGGTCTGTCCGCGGTCGCTGCTCACCAACAGCACGCCGCTGGCTGGCCCACCGTCTTCAGGCTTGAGATTGCCGCTGACATAGAGGCGCTGGGCGTCGCTCTTCGCGCTCACGATGGCGAAGGACAGCAGGGCGGTGTCGAGATCCGTGCCGAGCTGGGTGAAGGATTGTCCGTCGTTGGCCGTGGCCCACACCTGGTTCAGGAAGACGTTCCCCGGTTGCCCCATGGAAACCAGCGCGAGGACGCTGTGCGGGTCCGACTCCTCCGTGTGGACGAAGGAAACGAACTTGTCCTTGGGGCCGTCGGGTACGGTCCAGTCGCAGCCGAGGCTCGTGCTCACGCTCACGCCGTCGAAGCTGCCCACGAGCAACGCACCGCTCGCGCTGACGTCCATCTTCGGCTTCACACCCTCGTAGTCCGGGGCCTCCTCGCACAGCCAGTACCAGGTATCCCCGCGATCCGGCGAGGTCAGCAGGCCGAAGGATGCGCCGACCCACAGTCGGTTTGGATCGCTGCGATCCTCGTACATGAACGCCGACTGCGGAAACGCGCCGTGGGCGAGCACGCTGGGTCCGGCGAGCAGCGTGGCCAGGCCGAGTCCAGCGCCGAGCAGGCATCGTGCGAGCCGTGAACGCCGCGGCGCCGATGTGCTGGGTCGAGGTTCGCTGGTGACGTGGTTGGAAGCTGGCGAAGCGCGCATCGGCAGCTGCACCCTGACAGCTCCGCTCATCGGTCGCAAGGCCAGCCGCCTCCCTGACAGCGGCCCGCGCGCGCCTCAGCGTCTGCGAGAAGCGAGCCGCTCGCTCATCAGCCAGCTCAACGCGCAGATGCTGTGCTGCGGATTGACTCCCATGTTGGTAGGAAAGACCGAGGAGTCGAAGACGTAGAGACCCGGGGCGTCGTGCACCTGGCAGTTCAGGTCCACCACGCTCGAGTGCTTCGACAATCCCAGCTTGGCCGTGCCGAAGAGGTGCGCCGCGATGCAGTGGAACAGACGCGGATCGTTGGGCAGCCTGAAGAGCCGCTCGGCCTCGTCCGGGGAGTCGATGCGATCGGGCAAGCCGTGGACTCCTGGCAGCACCTGACGCGCTCCCGCCGCGAACATCATGCGGATCAGGCGCTGCACTCCGAGCTTGAGGATCTCGATGTCGCTGTCCAGCATGTCGTACTGGATCTTGGCGGCGCCGAAGAGGCTCTTGTGAACGCTTCCCAGGGCTCGAGCGCGTACCTGCACGCCCCAGATGGCGAGGTGGTTGAAGCTCTCCAGCTCATGCATCAACTCGGGGCCGATACCGGGAAGCCGCGCTGCGGCGAACTCCAAGGGCATCGCCACGCTCTCGAACTTCATGCGCTCGTGCCAGAAGTGGGTGGTCTCGAAGCCTTGAGTGGCCCCGAAGGAGAGCTTGACCGGGTTGTCGAAGACGCCGACCACTCCGGTCCCTGGATGGCACTGCAGTCGCTCGCCAACCAGCTGACTCGCGCGCCCGAAGCCGTTTGCCTGGAGCAACTGCGGCGTCTGGATGGCGCTCGCGCAGAGCACGACGGCCCGTCGACCGTGGAAGACGAAGCGCGGGCCCTTCTGCCTGGTTACGGGGTCGATGAAGCGGCCCCTCACCCCCGAAACCCGACCCGACTTGCCATGAATTGTTTCCGCGCGACACTGAGCATAGAGGCGTGCCCCTCGCTCCAGCGCTCGTGGAACGTATGAGACGTCCATGCTCTGCTTGCGCCCGGTTGGGCAGCCCTGGTTGCAGTGGGCAGAGCCCTGGCAGCCTTTCACGTTGCGTCGGATACGATTGCCCTGCGCGCCGATGCCCTCGACGCCGAGTTGCATCAGCTGGTTGTTCGCACCGAACACCGCGTCAGGGGCTGGGCCGACGTGCAGTTCCTTGTCCAGCTGGTCGAAGATGTCGGTCAGTTCTCGATAGCCGAAGCTCCTGTCCACCGCGTGCTCGGCGGCCCACAGATCGTAGATCGGCTCCGGCAGGCGGTGGATGATGGCGCCGTTGACTACCGTGGTGCCGCCCACGGCGCGTCCCTGCAAGACGGGCGTGAAGGCGCGCCCCTCGGCGACCTGGAAACCCATGTCGCGCCACAGGTGCTTGAACGAGCTGTAGGCGTCGGAGCGGAGCTGTTCCGTGGGGATGTGGGCGCCCTCCTCGACCAGGATCACGTCCAGGCCCGCGTCAGTGAGCACGCGGGCGGCGGTGGCCCCGGCGGCCCCGCTGCCAATGATCACCACGTCGGCGCCGTCTTCGACCAGTGCCTGGCCCTGGACGTCGGCCAGGCACTGGATGCCCTGGCGGCTCGAGCCCTGCGCGCGACTCACGACTTCGCTCCTCGGCGTGCCCACTCGGGATCCGTCGCGTCCCGGGGCTCGATGTCGAGGCGAGCTTGGATTCGCGGCAGCCCGCCGTAGCCCAGGCAGCCGATGGTCTTGAACAGCAAGGGCATCTCGCGGACCAGGTAGATGTCGCTCGAGCGCATCACGTCGAGCACTCGATACTGATCCTCGCGGCTCAGGCCGTGGAAGGTCTTCGGGCGACCCAGCACCAGCAACGGCGCGAGGGTGATCGCCCACGTGCAGGCGCGCATGCCGAGACAGAACTGGGCGGGGGCATGGGCGAGCAGGTCCTCGATGAAACCCTCCAGGGGGACGTCGGCTGCGCCCTCTGGTAGCACCCGGCTGGCTCCGGATGGGATCACGCAGTCGAAGATGGAGCGCAGCCAGCGTTTCTCGAACTCGAAGAAGCCCACGCGTCCGCCTTAGCCAAGCGCCATTGCGAGAGCAACGTCGAAGCTCTCGAGTCAGCTGCTGGCGCCACGGGTCAAGCCGTTGCCCGCGGCTCGGCGCCGAGGGAGCAGGGCATCAGGCGCCTACTGCGCCGGGCAGGCGCCGCTCGGAGCGCCATAGCCGAAGCTCATGAAGTTGATCGGATGACCGCCGTTGAAGGCACCGCTCGGAAGCGTCGTCCAGTTGACGCCGTCCGTCGAGCGGTAGAGCTCCTGCTTGTCGTACCAGACCTGCCAGCCGCCTCGGACACCGACGAAGGTGCCCTGGGGGCTCACGGCGAAGGCGCCGATTTGGATGTTCTGCGAGAGGTCCGTGGTGGTCCAGCTCTGGCCATCGCTCGACGTGTGAGCCTTGCCCTGGCTGAAGGCGATGAAGCGAGCGCCGTCCCAGACCACCGGCGAAGTCACGTTCCCGGCCATGTCTTGGGCCTCGAAGGTCTTCCCACCATCGCTCGAGTGGCAGACCGTGGTCTCTCCCATCACGACGATGGTTCCGTTTCCGTACGCGATCCCCCGAACGTTGGCGCCGCAGCTGCCCGGCAGCGTGTCGGGGTGGAACCAGCTCTGGCCAGCGTCTGGCGAAAGCACGATGTCCTGTTCACCGCCGTCCCCACCCACGACGATGAACAGACCATTTCCGTGCGGAGCGAATCCAATGGTGCGCGCGTTCCAGACGGCGAGCATGGGATCCGCGGTGTCCTCCCACTGCGCGCCGCGATCCGTGGAGCGCATGGGCACGTGGGCGCCCGCCATCAAGGTGCCACTCCCGTAAGCGAGCATGGCGAAGGTCTTGCCGGTCAGCGTGGGAGTCCACGCGACGCCGTCCTGGCTCGTGCGGATGCTCCCGGGTTGGCCCCAGCCGAAGGTGGCGACGAAGGTGCCCGGCTCGTCATCGGGACTGGGCACATAGACCAACCCGCGTCCCGCGGTGGACTGGTGGTCGCACTCGATGTCGTTCGCGTCACCGCTCCAGCACGTGTGCTGACCGTCGTCGGAGCGATCTGCCGTCCAGCTCTGGCCGTCGTCGCAGCTGATCAGCGTGCGGCCGAGGTGCCCCTGGGCGACGAACATGGGGACGCTCCCGCTGGGTTGACCACCGTTCCCCGCCGTGCCTCCGCTGCCCGCGTTTCCGCCTGAGTTGCCGGTGTTCCCGGAGCCGGCATCGCCGCCACTGCCCGACCCTCCGGCGCCGCCTGCGTTCGACGTGCCCCCCTGATTCCCGCTTCCGCCGCTCGCGCTGCCGCCGCTGCCAGCATCGGCGCCTCCGCCCTCGCTCCCGCTGTCGCCACAAGCGCACAGGCTCAAAGCTGCCACCACGCACACGATGCGACACAGGGCTGGCTGGGAGATCGGGGAGCGGAAACGCAGGGTAGATCGAACCATGGAAAATGCCTCCGGCCGACCAGTCTACATGCGCTGGATCTGAACCGGGCTCGCCTTGCGGCTCCCGCGAGCACGGCGACGTTCGTGCACGAAAGCGGCTCGAGCCGCTGGCGTCGCCGTCCCACCTCCAGGCTCGCCAGCTGTAGACGTGTTCAGCCCTGCGCGGTCGCGGGGAGTCAGCGACGCGGCGTTGCGTATCAGTCTCGAGGGTTGCGGCGAGGGCGGCAAAGGGGAAGCGAGTGGGTGATGACGCCAGTCAGTGTCAGAGGGTCGATGCGCCCGGTTGCGTTGCCGCGAGGCAGCCGACCGCGGCTAGGTACATTTGTGACGAATCGAGTCCGTGGAGCATGCTAGGGTGGGCGACATGAGGGATGGAGGGCGAGGCGCGGGCGGCCTTGGTCGCTCGGCGGGTGTGCGTTCGTCTCCAGAGCCGACCTCGGGAAGTCACCGCACCATGCCTAGAGATTCGCTGTTTGGTCGCTCGACGCGCTCTGTTGAAGGGAGCTCTGTCGAACGGAGGTCTGTCGAGGCGAGGTCTGTCGAAGCGAGGTCTGGAGCGCGGATTCGCGTCGGGGGCGTCGACACTGGCCTGTGCAACGGCCTGCCGCTGCGGGGAGTCTACTCGAACCTGGGGGTGTTGTTCGGTTCCCGGGGGCAACAGCAGATCCTGGAGCAGCTCCCCGAGGACCTGGCAGAGGGTCTGGCGTATGGCCGCATCATCACCGGCGGGTGGTATCCCATTGGCTGGCTGTCGGCGATGCACGTGGCAGCTCAGGACGTGACCGGGAACGGCCGAGAGCTCGCGCGCAAGCTCGGCTACATGGGCTCCAAGTCTTATTTCCGTGGGGTACACAAGATATTCATCTCGTTCATGGACCCGGGGTTCGTGATCGGAAAAAGCCCGCTGATCTTCCGCAAATACTACGACACCGGGGACGCAGCGGTCGTGGAGCAGAACCGCGGCAACTGCGTGCTGCGCTTCACGGACTGCAAAGGCTTTGACGCGAACTTGTGGCAGGGCCTGATGGGCGCCTGCGAGGCGGTGCTCGAGCTGTCGGGCGCGAAGAACATTCGCTTGCGAGCGGTGTCCGGCGGCGGTGACGTGGACGAGGACGCCGACGTTTCTGCCTACTGGACCTGAGACCGCGCAAGGCTCACTCTCGCCAAGGAGCACTCATGGGAATGACGGTCAGCCTCGGGCTTCCTGGCACGGTGCAATCCGTCGAGGAGCGCTGTGGAGTCATCGCGTCTTTGGTGCGACGAGGGCGGACGACCCGCCTTCGCGAGGTATTCTGGGGTCCCGGCCCAAACCAAGTGGAGCGGGTGTTCGAGGCTCGCAACATGGGCAGCCGCGGGGCGGAGACGCGCTGGCTCGAAGCGGAAGAGGTCGCTCATCTGCAGCAGATCGTCGACGCCAAGTTGAAGCGCGAGAGCTACGCGGCCTTCTCCTCCGAGGAAGTCGAGCGCTTCTGCTTGGAGTGCGTGCCGCTAGCCTTCGGCCTCGGCCGCGATGCGCCGTACACCCTCGACATTGGCGGCCTCAAGACCCAGGCTGTTGGCCTCAGTCGCTCCAAAGCGAATTGGAGCGGTCGGAACAAGCGGGTCTACTGGGTGCGCAGGGCGCACGACGTCGCGATTCCTTTCGACCTCGTTGTCTCCACTCTGTGAGGCGGGCGACGCTGTAAGACGGGTGACTCTGTAAGACGGTGTCAGAGCTGAGGCTCGCCGCCGATCAGCACCTGACGCACGGGGTTGTAGCCGAAGCCGTAACCCAGATAGCGATAGTCCGGAACGTCGAGGAGCTGCACGTCACAGCGCTTGCCCACCTCCAGGGTCCCGAGCCGCTCACCTCGATCGACGGCGCAAGCTGCGTTGCGCGTCGCCGCGACGATGGCCTCGGCCACGCTCAGCCCCTGAGTCCGCGTCGCGAGGGCGATCATCAGGGGCATGGATGGCGTGGGGCTCGAGCCAGGGTTGAAGTCCGTCGCCAGCGCGACGGGGACCCCTGCGTCGATCAGCGCGCGCCCCGGAGCTTGGGTCTCGAGACGTAGATGGAACGCGACTCCCGGGAGCAACACACAGACCGGGGGCGAGGGGTGAGCTGCCAGGGCAGCGATGTCGTCTGGCGTGGCCACCTCGAGGTGATCCACGCTGGCGGCGCCGAGTTCTGCGCCGAGGCGTGCGCCGCC
>JAGQIY010000033.1 GCA_020430865.1 Myxococcales bacterium | reverse complement strand
CGCCGTGGAGAGTGAACCGGCGCGCTTCACGCGCTTCAAAGTTCGGCTGCGCAGCGCCTAGCGTCCCGATTCCAGGACCACGAAAGACCCGAGGCAGCCCAGCTGGGCTGCCTCGTTGCTCTGGGGCAGCGATGATTCAGGGCTTGATCACCTTGGTGCCCGCTGGTGGCTTGAAGTCGAACTCGCCCTTCGGAGTCTTCTTGTTCACGCTCGGGGAAAGGAAGTCGAAGGTGTTCCGGTTCCCTTCGGCGTCGATGAGCATCACCCGCCGCACCTGGTTGGTCTTGCCGTCGATGTAGAAGAGCACCTTCGTGTAGGCGGGCGTCGGCTTGCGGGGCTTGCCCAGCAACACGTAGCCACCCTCGAACTTCATCCGCTTGCTGTCGAGCTTGCGCAGGCGGAAGGCCTTGCGAAGACTGCCTCCGCCGGTGAGAAACGCCAGCGCAGCCGGATACTGACTCTTGTCGATATCCTGCTCGTACATCTGCTTCTCTTCGGCTTCGTAGACCTTGATCTTCTTGCCGTCGGAGACGACGCGGTTGCCGTTGTTCTTGTAGCGCCAGCTCATCTTGCCGGGCTTCTCGAACACCACCTGACCGTTGCTGTTCTTGTACTTGTTGTACTTCTTGATCCAGTAGCGCTGCTTGAACCCCGCCTGGAAGGTCTTGGTCTTGTCGTAGAAAGTCTGAACGCGCTTCGCGATCTCCTTGGAACGTGGGCCCTTCTTCGCCTTCGAATCCGCCGGCTTCGCTGCGGTTTGGGCCTCGACGTTGGGAGCGCTGGAGAGGGTCAACCCGCCAAGGGCGACGCACAGCGCGTAGGCAATCCAGTGCTTCTTGGTCTGCATGCTCACTCGTTTCTTCTCGGCCCCCTACTTGGGAGCCAGCAACCTGGCAAGCCAGGTCGCGCTTTCAGGGGACAGACGGGGCTCCCCCGCCTGGCATTCGCCCAAAAAACACCTCTGTCGTCGAATACTTACACCCCAAGGTCCAGGCTTAACACGAATCCAGGAGGCGGCATTCCTGGGCTCGACCGCCCGCTTCGTTTCCATCTACGTTCGACCCGTCGTCGATCTGTTTCGTGGCGATCGTGGAGCCAATGCACGCTCCGAACCGACTCGTGACGCTCACGCGAGGCAAGTCGGCTCAACCCGCAGAGCCGCCTCACACCCCGATTCGCGCTCGAGCGACCCCGACGCGCGCAGCCTCAGCGCGCCGCGCGCTGCTTGAGCGCCAGCTTCGCCAAGGCCACGCGGCTCTGACGGCTGCGACCCCGCGCGCTACCGAGCGCCGCCAGCACGCCGGCGGCGTTCGAGTCACCTCGAGACAGCGGCCCCAAGCGCAGGTGAGTGATGGCTATCGCGAGCGCGTCCGCGGCGTCCGCGGGAGGTACGTCTCGCAGAGCGAGCATCGCCTTGACCATCTGGGCAACCTGACGCTTCTCAGCCTGACCATTCCCGGTCACTGTGCGCTTCACGCGCGCGGGCGGATACTCGAACACGTCCAGACCGGCGCGAGCCAGCCCGAGCAGGATCACACCCCGCGCATGACCAAGCTTGGCCGCCGCCTGCGCGTCCTTGTTGAAGAAGATGCTCTCGACGGACCCGACGTCCGGTTCATGGGTCGAGAGCAGCTGCGAGATCCCCTCGTCGATCACGCACAGTCGCGTTGCCAGGGACGCTTCCGGATTCATCCGCAGCACGCCATGGGCGACGTGGGTCATGCGGTTGCCTTCACGCCGCACGAGGCCCCAGCCGAGGTTGCGCGTTCCAGGGTCGAAGCCAATCGCGAGCACCGTCCATCGATACCAGCCTGCGTGGAAAAGCGAAAGTTCCAGGCGCCCGTCTCAGGGTTCCGCAAGGCGTTTCCCCTTCCGATGGCCACGTCTTGCCCCCTACAGTCCCGGAGAGGCAGACACGAGTGAGTACGCGAGATCCAGAAGCAATCGTCGTCGGGTCCGGGCCAAACGGTCTGGTCGCCGCGTGTATCCTCGCCGAAAACGGATATCGCGTGCTGCTCTTGGAGGCGAACCCCAGGCGCCCAGGTGGTGCTCTCGGCTCCGAGACAGGAACCCTGCCGGGTTTCGTTCACGACGTGGGCGCAGCGTTCTTTCCATTCGGCAAGACCAGCCCCGCGTTCAAGCACCTCGACCTGGTGGGCAACGGTCTCAACTGGTGCCACGCGGAATTGGAGAGCTGTCATCCAGCGCCAGACGGTAGCGTCGCGGCCATCTCACGAGACGACGATGTCACCGCCAGCCACTTCGGCAGCCCCGAGGACGGCGCCACTTGGCGCAAGCTCGCGCGCTGGCACCGCAGCGCCGAGCGCCACATCCTCGGCTTCCTGCTGGGCCCCTTTCCAACCCTGGGGCCACTGTTCAAGCTGGGAGTGTTCAACCTGCTCAAGCTCACGCGCATCCTCGCCTCGAGCGGTCGCGGGCTCTCCTCACGATTGTTCGACAGTGAAGCCGCGCGCCGCGTCTTGCCAGGGCTAGCGCTCCACGTGGACGTCGGCCCGGACGACGCCTTCGGCGCGGCCCTTGGCTACATGCTCGGGCTCACCGCGGTCACCGGCGGCTACCCGGTTCCGCGCGGCGGCGCACAAGCCATCACCGACACCCTGGTCCGCATCCTGGAATCCCACGGCGGAAAGCTTCGCCTCGACGCCCGCGTGGAGCAGGTCATCACGAAAGACGGCCGAGCAGCAGCCGTCAGATTGGTCGGGGGTGAGGAGATCCGGGCTTCCCACATGATCCTCGCCAACACCTCGGCTCCGTCCCTCTACCTGGACCTGCTCCGCGATGACCAGGTCTCGTCGCGCGTGCTCAAGCGCATGCGTTCGTTTCCTCACGGATGGGGCACCTTCAAGCTCGACTGGGCGCTGGATGGGCCCGTGCCCTGGAGCGAGCCGTTGGCGCGCAAGAGCGCCGTGGTTCACGCTGGGGACAGCCTGCAGGATCTGAGCCGCTTCACCAAGGTTGTCCGCGACGGACACATCCCGGACAACCCCTATATGGTGATCGGACAGCAGTCGATCGCCGATCCCACTCGAGCCCCGGACGGCAAGCAGACGCTCTGGGCGTACTCGCGAGTGCCGTCCGATGTCGAAGCCGGCTGGCATAGCCAGAAGGAGCGCTTCGCCGACGCGGTGGAGGCTCGCATCGAGGGGCTCGCGCCGGGATTCAGACAGCGCATCCTGGCTCGCAGGCTCGTGGCGCCGCCGGATCTCCAGGCGATGGACGCGAACCTGGTCGGTGGTGATCTCGGTGGAGGCTCGAACGCCTGGTATCGCCAGTTCATCTGGCGCCCGGTGTTTCCGTACTTCCGCTACCGAACGCCTGTGAAGGGGCTCTACCTGTGCTCGAGCTACGCGCACCCCGGGGCGGGTGTCCACGGCATGTGTGGCTTCAACGCGGCCCACATGGCGATGAAGGATTTCGCCTAGCTGGCTCGCGATTGGCAGGGTGTCTTTCGACACCCTTCTACTCGTCTCCTGAAGCCGGGGCGTTCCGGCGCCTCAGTCCGGGTAGCCGCCCATCGACGGCGAGTCGAGGCGGACCGGACGGCTCTCGCCACGAGCACGACGCTCGATCAGCTCGTCCACCAAGCGAAACAGCATGGAGTTGTCTTGACGAGGGTAGCTCTCGAGCGCCTTGGCGTAGGTCGCGCTGTTCTCGATGAAGTCGCGGATCTTGTCGATCTCCAGGGTGGGGGACCAGGTGCCGTATCCCAGGTGAGACAGCCAGCGCGCGTTCAGGATCTGTTCGAACTGCTCCTCGACCGGGACCGAGTGCACCGGCACCCCGAGATGCACCGCCTCGCTCATCAGGGTGTAACCACCGCCGGTGATCACCGCTCGGGCCGTGCGCAGGTCCTCGACGAAGCCGCTCTCCGAAAACGAGCGTAGGCTGACATTGCCTTCGGTCGCCTCTCTCCCCATCCCGTACAGCCGGAACTCATAGGGAAGCTGCTGCAGTACGGGGACGAGCTGTTCGTTCGCGCTCGCGGTTTGGTACACCAGCACGTGGGAACCGGGCTGACGCGCGGCTTGGAGGATCTCGTTGCGCAAGATGGGAGGCACCAACGTCGTGCGCTTCTTGCGCACCTTGGGGAAGAAGAAGCTCGAGACCAGGTAGTGATAGGCTCCAGGGATCTTGGACTTCACCGCCAGCTTGGCCAGACTGTATGCCTGAGAACGCTTACCGATGACTTCCTTCGGGTGCTTGCAGCGGTTGATCACCTGCATGTTGTCGATGCTAATTACCGGGAGGAAATGGTTCAGGGCGTAGAATGCCGCCCAGGACTCGAAGTCGCTGATCACCAGCTCGGGCTGGAACCCAGCCTCGGCCACCTTGCGGTAGACCTCGACGTTCTTTCGGATGCCCTTCGCTGCGAGCTTGAGGTTCTTCTTCAAGCTCTCGCTCTTGTCGACGCGATTGCCCACGTAGGTCAGGCTTAGGCCGTGGATCTCCTCGATGCTCACGGACTCGTGGTGCGCGAGGCGCTCCGTCAAGAAGCGATGCGCTCGTCCGCTGACCACGACCTTGATCTGATGACCACGCTTCACCAGGTGCTCCAGGATCACCCGACTGCGCGTCGCGTGCCCCATGCCCTCGCCCACAACCCCGTACAGGATCCGCATGTGCCCATGCTACGCCAACTGGGCGGCCAGGAGCAGCGGACGCGTCCGCCCCCGCTCCGAGTGCAGCCCCGCGGGGCCTGTGACGCTGAAATCAGCGCGGCAACCGGATCGACGGTTCTTCCCGACGCGGCCGATACAACACCAGGGTGCGTCCGATGCGCTGTGCCACGTTCGCCATCAGGCGTTGCTCGAGCGGCTCCGACGCCGACACCGTGTCCACGGGCGCTTCCTTCGCAAGCTTGACCTTGACCAGCTCGTGCGTTTCGAGCGCCTCGTCGATCTGCTTGATCACCCCGTCCGACACACCAGCGACCCCGATCTGCACCACGGGCTTGAGGTCGTGAGCCAGCGCCCGCAGGTAGCTCCTCTGCTTGCCCGTCAACTCGATGCGCTGACGTGGTTTCGCCTTTGCGCTGGGCTTCTTGCGCGGCGAGGTCTTCGGACGGGGTGCGACGGGCTTCTTGGCGATGGCCATGGAAGCGCGGACGCTAGCGCCAGGGGACTGCGTGCGCCAGATAGTTCTTGGGCAACGCCCTCTCGGACCGATCTCGCTGGTCCGGCGCTGCCCGGGTCCACGTTCCCGATGCCCAACGCAGGACGGGGCACATGGATCGGGTGTACGTGTCGACCCGCCGCGGGCGGCGCCCTCACCCGCAGCTCTTGGTCCGCGGCGACGCCATTTTCCTCGGGGCAACTGCAGGCACCCCTGGTCAGAGGTGTGAGTGGACGGCTGCGCCGCGGCAAGACGGGCTCTTTGGAGGGGGGGCCCTCGCGGGACGACAGGGCCGCGCGGCCGCGGCTCGACCCAGGGGCGATGGCGGCGGCGCGAACGGCGGTGGTGGCTCGCTGAGCGCTGTCAGCACGGCTCGCAGTTTGTTAGGTTGCGAGCATGCGCACGCAGAGCCCCGAGCACTTGGTGTGGATCGATCTGGAGATGACCGGCCTGGATGCTCACAGCGACGTCATCATCCAGGCTGCGTTGATCGTCACCGACAGCCAGCTCCAGCCCCTGGAGGAGTACGTCTGCGACATCTGGCAGCCCGAGACCGCGTTGAGTCAGATGACGCCCTTCGTGCGTGAGATGCACGAGAAGACTGGGCTGACCGAGCGAGTGCGAAGGTCGAGCGTCGATCTCGGGCGGGCCGAGCGGGAGCTCTTCGAGCGCGTCGCGGGCTGGTGTCCCCTGCGCGCGGGCGTCCTGGCGGGCAACAGCGTCGGCCAAGACAAGAAGTTCATCGAGCGCTACATGCCGATGCTTGCTGGCTACCTCAGCTACCGCATCATCGACGTATCGAGCATCAAGCTGCTGGCGAAGCTCTGGTACGGCGAAGCCGCGCAGTTCATCAAGCCAGAAGCCGGCGCTCACGACGCCCTGGTGGACATCAAGAACTCCATCGCCGAGCTCGCACACTACCGCGAGCACCTTTTCCGCAAGGAATAGCTCTATCGTACCAGGCGACGACTGCAGCGGCGGCAGTCGTCGTCCCAGCCGCTCAGCAGGCTCCGTGGCCTTGCGTGGGGAAGATCTTGCCCGGGTTGAGCAAGCCGGCGGGGTCGAAGACACGCTTCAGGTCTTGCTGGAGCTGAATCAGCTCGCCGCTCTGCTCGAGGTGCAGGTACGGAGCCTTGAGCACCCCGATGCCATGCTCTCCGCTCAGCGTACCTCGCAGCTCGAGCACGTCACGGAACAGCCGCTCGATGGCGCGATCGACCCGAGGTAACTCTTCGGGATCGTTCCAGAGGAAGTTGACGTGGAGGTTGCCGTCACCCGCGTGCCCGTAGGTTACCGTACGGATCTGCTCTTGCTCGGAAGTGCGCGCCACACGACGCAGCAGCTCTCCCATGGCCTGACGTGGAACCACCACGTCTTCGCTGAGCTTGTTCCTGGCCATGCGACGCACCGCGGGACTCATCTCTCTGCGGGCGTTCCAGAGCCGATCGCGTTGCGCGGCGTCTTGAGCCACGAGTAGCTCGAGCGCTCCCAGATCGTCGGATAGCCCGGCGAGACGCTCAGCCTGAGCCTCACAAGCGGGTTCGTCCCCGTCGACATCGATCAGCAGCATCGCCTGGGCGGCTGGATTGATGGGATTCCCGGCTTCTCGAATGGCCTCGAGGGTGCCGCCATCCAGGATCTCGATGCAGCGCGGAGTCAGACCCGAAGCCGTCGCTCGCGCCACGAGTGCCGCAGCGACGTCCAGATCCGACAGCAACACCATCAACGTCATCACGTGCGTTGGCTTGGAAATCAGTCGCAGGGTGATGTCTCCCAGGACGGCGAGCGTTCCCTCACTGCCGACCAGGAGCCCGGTCACGTCGTAGCCCGTCACACCCTTCTTGGTGCGACGGCCGCACTGGATCTGCTGACCCCCCATCAGAAACGCCTCGACACCGAGCACGTAGTCGCGGGTCACCCCGTACTTGAAGGCGCGAGGCCCGCCCGCGTTCTCGGCCACGTTGCCCCCGAGGCAGCAGCCGGTGAGAGAGTTGGGGTCCGGCGGGTAGAACGCGCCTTCAGCCTCGACTGCCGCATGGAAATCGCCAAGCACGACTCCGGGTTGCACGACGGCAAGCCCCTCGGCGACGTCGATCTCAAGGATCTGGTTCATTCCACTCAGTGCCAGGACGATCCCCCCCGCCACTGGCACGGCGCCGCCAGTGCGGCCCGTTCCACCCGCCCGAGGTGTGACGGGGACTCCGGTCTCCCGCGCGACGGCGAGCGTGTGCAGGATGTCCTGCTTCGTCTCGGCGAGCACGACCGCGTCGGGCGTCTCACCCTGGGCCTCGGACTCATCCGCACCGAAGCGCTCGCAGCTCTCGACCGCGTCCAGCACCTTCGAAGCGCCAAGGCGCCTGTGGAGTTCGATCCTTGCCCGCTCGATGCGGCTCTGGCTGGGCCTGGGGACGTCGGGTTTGAGCAACAGCATCGCAGTCACGATAGCCCTGGCTACCGCTGGAGCCCAGCGCTCAACTCCCCGACCAGTTGTGGCGACGCGGATCCGCGGCACGACGCACGTCCACAGCGAAGCCGGTGAGGTGAGCCATCCCGCTCACCTTCTCGAGCCGCTCGGGCCCATCGTGAGCCAGCAGGTTGACATTCACGCCCCGGGTCTGACGGGCAACGCTGAGCCCTGACTGCTGATGGCCCCAGCCGTGAGGCAGGGCCACGGTGCCCGGCATCAGGTCACTCGTCAGGCGCACGGGCACCCGCACCGACGCCACCTGCGTACGAACGTCCGCGAGGTCGCCCTCCTTCAGGTCGAGCCGAGCCGCGTCTTCCGGGTGCAGATAGAGGTAGTTGGTGGCGCGCTCTCCGGCGACGAACTCATCGAGGTTGTGGGTCCAGGAGTTGTGAGTGGTGACCGCACGCTTGGTGATCAGCTTGAGGCGACGGGCGTCACGCTTCTCTGCGGCAAAGAACTCCTCCAGCTGCTGCGCCTGGCGCACGAGTTCGGGGGGAGCGAGGGATACTCTCCCGTCATCCGTGACCACTCGTTTGCCCAGGAAGGTGTTTCCCCGGTGATCCGGTCGTAGCCTTCCGTGGGGCGCAGCCAGCAACTGCTCGAAGCTCCCCTGCCCCGTGACGCGCAGGAGCAGCGACAACAACAGCTCCTGAGGCAGAGCGTGCTGAGCGTCGGGGCGCTTGCGCGAGTGCCAGGCCTGCAGCGCTTCCAAGCCGAGCTGAGCGACCTTCGAGCCAAAGATGCCGAGCCCAGCAGCACGCGCCAACGCGAGGTAGATGCTCGCCTCGTCGCGCTGCTCTCCGCTCGGCGGCAACACCGCGCGCGTCGCCTGGAGATAGGGGCGCGACTGCATGCCGAGCAAGAGCGGGAACACGAACGGCAGATCTGGGCGCTGGAGAGGGCTGGTGCACGGCAAGACGTAGTGGGAGAGGCGCGCCGTCTCGCTGGGCTGGATATCGAGGGTCACCAGCAGCTCCAGCGCCTCGAACGCTTCGCGTAGCCGGCCAGAGTTGGCCATCGTGATCAGCGGATTGCCTCCAGTGACGAACAGCGCCTTCACCTGTCCAGCACCAGGTGTAAGGATCTCGTCCGCCAGCGTTCCCCCAGGGAAACCATCATTGACCGCCTGAAAGCCACCGACCCTCGAGCGGTCGCTACGCAACAGGACACCCGTACGCCGAGCGAAACGTGCGAAGTCAACGATCCCCCTGCCGACGAGCGTCCCTCCCCGCCGATCGAGGTTTCCGCTGACCAGGTTGATCACCTCCTGCAGCCAGAAAGCGATGCTGCCGTGGCTCCCCATGTTGACGCCTGTCGAGAGGTAGAGGGCGGCGCCATCTGCCTCGGAGTACGCCTTCACCATCTCCCGCAGTACATCCGCGGGGATTTGCGTGACCTCCGCGCAGCGTTCCGGGGTCCAAGGTTCGACCAGTCTGCGGACGGCGTCGAAGCCGGTCGTGTGTTCGCTGATGCGCTCCGCAGAGATGGCATCGAGGCGGAGCAGGTGGTTGAGGAACGCGAGGTAGAAGAAGACGTCGGTGTTGGGTCGGATGAAGACATGCTCACCGGCGACCTTCGTGCTCTCGGTGCGACGCGGATCCACGAAGAACACGCGGCCCCCCCGCGCCTCGATGGCGCGCAGGCGCTGGATGGGGTTCGAGACCTGGAGGAAGCTCCACTTGCTCACGGCAGGGTTGGCCCCGACGACGATCAGGCAGCGCACCCGGTCCACGTCCGGAAAGGGCTGCGTGAACGGAAAGCCATACATCAACCTCGCGACCGCGAACTTGTTGGCGCAGTCCTGCGTGGCCGAGGAGTACATGTTGCGGGAGCCCACGGCGTTCATGAAACCTTGGGCGAAGACCGGATGCAGCACCCCGAAACCCGCTGCGGTCCCCACGTACATCGCGATCGAGTCGGGACCGCTCGCCTGCCGCAGGCGCCTGACTTTCGCTCCGATCTCGCTCAGCGCCTGCTCCCAGGAGACTCGCTCGTGGCGATCGCCGACGCGCTTCAGGGGATACTCGAGACGATCGGGGCTGCCGTAGAGCCGCTGTTGCTTCAGACCTTTCACACACGCAAAACCCTTCGTGGCGACGTGCTCCGGGTCGGGACGGATCTCGGTGATCTGGTTGCCATCCAGGGAGATCTCGAGGCCGCACAGCGCCTCGCAAATGCGGCAGAACGTGCGCTCCGTGCGTAACATGCCACCAGGGTAGCGCCTTCCGTCAGGATACCGCCGGGATACCGGACGCGACTTCGGGCTTCCAGGCGTAGAGTACGCGCGGAGGGCGCGCTTGGCGGGATCTGCGGGGTCTGCGTATGCTCCGCCCATGTCGGAGCGCCGTCCCGATCGCGTGGCACTCGTCACCGGAGCATCCAGCGGCATTGGAGCCGAGACCGCACGAGGCCTCGCGCGTGCCGGATACCACGTCGTCGTCGTCGGCAGGAACTCGGTGCGCACGCGGAAGGTCGCAGAGAGCATCCGCACCGCTGGCTACAGCGCGGAGCATGTGCTTGCCGACTTCTCCAGCCTGGAGCAGGTCCGCGAAGTCGCGAAGGCGTTCGAGTCGCGGCACCCCTGGCTCCACGTGCTGGTCAACAACGCGGGACTCTGGCACCCCGATCGCCGACTCAGCCAGGACGGCCACGAGGAGACCTTCGCCGTGAACCACCTCGCGCCGTTCCTGCTGACGCGACTCCTCGAAGGCAAGCTGATCTCCACCCCCGGGGCCCGCGTCGTCACTGTTTCCTCGCGGTTACACATCAAGCCACCTAGCTTCGACTTCGCCGACGTAATGAGCGAGCAGAAGTACGAGGGGATCTACGTGTACTCGAAGAGCAAGCTCG
>JAGQIY010000430.1 GCA_020430865.1 Myxococcales bacterium | reverse complement strand
CGCCACTTGCCCTGCTCGAAGAGCCACGGCACCACCTGCTCGCCCTGCACCACCAGCGCCGCTACTCGAGGTCGCCCCAGCGCGAGCGAGAGCACCGACGATTCCAGCGAGTGCTCCACGCGACCAAGCTCGCGCACCTCGGCCTGTTCGGGCTCCTGCTTCACCGACGTAGTTTGGGGGTGAGGAGCGGCGCTCGGCGCAGCGCCCGGCGTCGGGTCACTCGGAGGCTCGGCGTGCTGTTCACGCTCCGGACTCGCCGCCGGCTCTGCCGGAGGGGCCCCTGCGCTGCACGCCGCGAGCGCCAGCGCACCCGCGGCTTGACAGACCCAAGAACGTCGTTTCCTCACGGCTATAACTCCCGCATCCAGAAGCTCATCGTCTTCGGCGTCGACTCGGTCTCGCCGATGTCCGGCCAGCTGAACGTCGCCTGAAGCTCCGGCATCTTGCGGTATCCACGTCGCTCCCAGAAGCGATCGTTTGGCACGTAGTCCGCTGGCCGCGCGGGGTGGTCCGCTGGGCGATCCACCGCGCAGAAGGTACACGCCCCGAGCCCAAGGCGACGCGCGTGCGCCTCCCTGAGCTCGAAGAACTTCACACCTAGCCCCCGCCCCCGGTAGGGCTCGAGCAACACCGACTCGCCGAAGTACGCCAGCTTCGCGACGTCGTAACCCGCATCGGTGAACGGCTTCCGCACGTCCTCCTCCGCGTCGCTGAGCGGGAGCATCGTCGTCGCCCCGACCGCGCTGGTCCCGTCCCAGACCAGCGCCGAGAAAGCACCGTCGCAGCGAAAGTAGACCTCGAGGTACTCGAGCTCGTAGTCGAAGCTCCCCTCGTACAGATAGGGGAAGGCACGAAACACCTCGACGCGCAGCTTCGCCAGGGCGTCGCGTACTTGACGCATGGCCTGGCCGCCGACGTAGGATTCCGTCCGGAGCGAGTTCATGAGAGGCTCCGGCGAGGTGTTGAGCTGGTGCAGCGGGTCATCTCGGAACCCGCTGCTTAACACGCTCTCGGCCTCGCGAGAGGCTCACTCGATGGTCGAGTTGGTCACCTGGGGATCTTCTGCGGCCAGCACGAAGATCCCTGGAAAGCCCTGGGTCTCGAACTTGCCGCTGGGGTTCCGTCGCAGCTCGGAGTCTTCGATGACCATGTGCCCGCTGCGATCGTTGGAGACGAAGAAGATGGCTCCTCCGCCTTCGTTGGCCGTGTTGTCTTCGATCTTGGTACCCTGGAGCGTCAGCGTCATCGTGTTGCCGTCGTTGTAGATGGCGCCGCCGCTGCCACCGCCCGGCGTCCCTGGCTGGGAGGGGTTCGCTCCGTTGCCGATGGCCTGGTTGTGGGTGAAGAGGCTGTTGATCACGGTCCAGGAGACCCCGATGCTGGAGAGCCCAGCACCGTTCGAGCAGATGTTGCCGTAGCCTTCCGCTCCACCGAACGTGCTGTGGACGACGTAGACAGGCCTGCCTTGATACTGACTCAGCACGCGCAACGCGGCCCCCCCCAGATCTGGGCCGGTGCTGTCACATGTGTTGTTGAAGAAGCGGCTGTTGATGACCTTGAACTGCCCGCCGCGTACGAGGATCGCTCCACCACCGCCACCCTCCTCGAGCTGACCCGTGGAGTTGCCTTCGACCATCGTGATGTTCTGTACGGTCAGCCGCGGCGTCTCCTGGTCCTGGCAGTGGTCCGTCGTCCAGTGCAGCTCCTGGTCGCAGGTATTCATGTACAGGATGCGGTGCGTCCCCTTTCCGCTCAGCGTCACCTTTCCGCCGCCGTCGATCACGATGTCGTCGCTCGCGTCGTTGAAGACCTTGGCGGTGGCGTCCGTCTCGATGGTCACCGGATCGTCCCCGCAGTTGAAGGTGATGATACCGCCGCCCGCCACGGCGCTGATGAACGCGTCGGAGGTACAGCTCTCGGGGGAGCCATCGCCGACCACGGTATCTGGGCTCGACGTGTCTTCCGCCTGTGCTTCGGCAGGCACGGCAGCGTTTCCGTCAGGATTCCCAGCGTCGGGCCCGCCGCCGGTGAAGGTGTTGCCGACGTTACCCGTGCCCGAACCGCCGTTGCCGGTGTTGCCGGAGCCGCCGTTGCCCGAGCCGCCGTTGCCCGAGCCGCCGTTGCCCGAGCCGCCGTTGGCCCCAGCCCCAGCGCTCCCGCCGCCTCCGCCTCCCGAGGAATCGTCGCCGCACCCCATCCAAGTCACGCACATCACCGCACACAAGCCAAAAGTAGTCAGCCCCAGCCGCATCTCTCCTCCTGTCGTCTCCTCGAGTTCCCGGAGACCACGCGATTATACTCCCGACATCGCAGTGCGGGGTGCTGCCGGCCTCGCTTTTTCAACGTGATAAAAGCTGACCGGGACTCAGGTTCGGTGCGGAAGCCGTGCAGTGGGGCGCTGAGCCCACACTGCCGTCTGGAGATCGGGGGGAGAGCTCCCCACACCGCGCGGCAACGCGAGCGACGCTTCGCTGAGCGTGCTCAGCGCAGGAAGTCGCTCAGTGCTTTCCAGTAGGCATCGAACGCCTCGTACTGCGGCACGTGTCCAACACCCGCCAGCTCCACGAGTCGAGCCTCTGGGATGCGCTGCTTGGCGAGACGACCAAGCCTTGGATAGTTCCCGAGCTTCGCCGCCACCTCCGGAGCCACCGCGTCCTTGCCAAGGGCCGTGCGATCACGCTGACCGATGATCAGCAACGTTGGTTGCGTGAGGAGAGGAAAATCATGGACCACGGGCTGAGTGAAGATCATGTCGTAGGTCAAGGCAGAGACCCGCGCCGTGATGTTCTTGTCGGGACCGGTGGCCCAGCCCGCCTGGATCTCCAGGAGCGGATCGTAGTCTGGCTTCCATTCACCGGCGAAGTAGGCGTTCAGCATGTACTTCTTGACGCCTTCCGGGGTCGAGGCGAGCTCGCGCTGGTACCAAGTCTCCACGTCGCGATACGGCACCCAGCGCTGCCAGTCCTCGAGCCCGATCGGGTTGACGAGCACCAGCCTCTGCGTTTCCTCCGGGAACATGAGCGCGTAGCGGGTCGCGAGCATCCCGCCCATCGAGTGCCCGACCACGGCGAGGTCGTCGACGCCCAGCTGCTTGACCACCTGATGGGTCAGCGTCGCCAGGAGCTGAAAGCTGTACTGCAGGTCCGTGGGCTTGCTCGACTTGCCAAAGCCAATCTGGTCCGGAACGATGACTCGATGCCCCGCCTTCGACAGCGCGGCGATCGTGCGCTCCCAGTACGCGCCGCTGAAGTTCTTTCCGTGGAGCAAGAGGACGGGCAGCTTGTGCGACTCAGCAGCGGGTGCCACGTCCATGTACGCCATCTCCAGGCTCTGTCCCTGAGCCTCCAGCTTCGCCACGCTCACGGGATAGGGGTATTCGTACAGAGACAGTCGCGAATCGAAGCGAGCTGGCCGAGGCTCGGCAGTGGCAACAGCGGTGGGTGCGTCCTCGGGCGTCGGTGCGGTGTCGGGACTCGCCGTGGCCGCGCTCAGGGGGGCGACTGGCGGCGCCTCGACGCGCTCGTTCCGAGCGCACCCGACCTGGAGCAAGGCGATAAGTGAGCAGAGCAGGAGGCGTCGCATGGCCGGAGCATGCCCCGAGGCTCTGGATGCTGCAGGGGAAAGCCGCTCCGGAACGCAGCGTGTCCCAGTGCGCAACAGTCGCCAAACGCCTCAGTTCACGCACGCCAGGGGCGGTGGTTGTCGCGCCTCGCCGACTTCACTACCTCTCGAGGCATGCGCAGTCTGACCCGAAGTGCCCCGTTGCTCACCGCCCTGACGCTGTTCGCGTGCGGCGAGGCGGCTCCTCCTCCCGCCGCCCCTGAAACGTCCATGACCGCCGAAGCGCCAGCGGCTCCCGCTCCCCCCGAGCCTGAGACGCCCGAGGAGCCGGAGCCAGCCGGACCGCCTCGCCAGGCAGCGGTCCCCGTCGAGATCCCCGAGGATATACAGAAGGTCGTCGCCTCCGAGGATCGCGACCCCAAGGATCGAGAGCTGGACACCGGACGACACCCGGGGGAGCTGCTGGCGTTCTTCGACATCCAGCCCGGCATGAAGGTGGCCGAGCTCGGCGCGGGTACCGGCTACACCGCCGAGCTGCTCGCTCGCCGGGTCGGTCCGAAGGGCAAGGTCTTCGCCCAGAACCCGAAGTTCGTGCTCGAGAAATTCGCCGAGAAGCCGTGGAGCGAGCGCCTGAAGAAGCCGGTGATGAAGCCCGTAGTCCGAGTGGACCGCGAGTTCGACGACCCGCTGCCCAAGGAAGCGAAGAACCTCGACGCGGTGTTCCTGGTGCTCTTCTATCACGACACCTACTGGATGGAGATCGACCGCGCGAAGATGAACGCAGCAATCTTCAAGGCGCTCAAGCCCGGCGGTGTCTTCGCCATCGTCGACCACAGCGCGGGCGAAGGTCGAGGCATTCAAGACGTGAAGACCCTGCATCGGATCGAAGAGAAGCTGGTCAAGGACGAAGTCCAGGCTGCGGGCTTCGAGCTCGACGCCGAAGGCCACTTCCTCAGAAACCCCAAGGATACGCTGGACTGGAACGACGCCCCCTCTGCCTCCGCGGACAAGCGAGGCACCAGCGATCGCTTCGTCCTCCGCTTCAAGAAGCCCGAAGGCTGAGCCTTGGCGTCGCTGGACCTCATGCCGCTCGCCGAAGTCGTGCACCCGCGGCTTCGGCCCCTGTTCACCTTCGGCTTGTGGTCGAATCTCTACATCGTCGGTCTATCGGCGATCGGCGCGCGCTACTTCAGCGAAGAGCTGCTCAGTCAGCAATTTTCCGTAAGAAAATTTTACGTGCTGATGGGCTGGGTGCCCGCGGGCTTCCTCGGCCTGGTCGCAGTCTATGATCTGCGCTACTTCTGGCTCTTCCTCTGGACGGGGATGCTCGGCGTCGTCGGAGAACTGATCGTTTCCGTGGCCTGGAGGCTGTTCTTCGCGGTCCCCATCTGGACCTACAGCTACCGCTCGCTCCTCCGCGGATACACGAGTGAACTCAACTTCTTCCCGTGGGCGGTTGGAGCGTTCCTGTTTCACGCGACCGCGATGCTCTACGGCTCCGAAGCGCCTCGCAGCTTGCCGCAGCTCCAGCTGAGCGAGCCTCTGATCTTGTCGCTCCTCGGAGGCAGCGTCGGGTTGTTGCTCTGGCCCTTCGCCTTCTTGCGTGCGTCCCACCGAGGACACTTCACGGTCTGGCGCTTCATGCTCTTCTGCGGCCCCATCGCGGGCGTCGCGGTCGCGCTCGCGAGCCGCTACCCGAGATACGTCTGGCTGATGCTGCTGTTCTCGGTGGTCGGATTCGCGACGGAGTACCTGTACGGGCGCATCATGAGCCTGTTCTTCGCGAGAGGTCTCTGGGAGTACAACCACCTCAAGATCGACGGTGGCCACTCGAGCTTCGTCACGTTTCCACTGTGGGCGCTCGGCGGGCTCTATTTCTTCTTCATCTCCGGCTGGGTCGGACTCTGAGCCTCAGCTCAGGTCCCAGGTGGGGACGAAGAAGGAGTGCGTGCCGCTGCTGATGCGCTCGGGCAAGCGCAGCCTCGCGACGGGGCCACGCGAGATCGCCTTGGCATCGAAGATCTGACACTCGCTGCGGTCGTGGACCGTGTCGGTCACCAGCGTCACCACATGACCAGCGTCTTCGAGGCTCGGATCCAGGGACTCCGAGCGTGGCGCGAACGGCGACTCGCTCGCGAACACGCCCTCGGGGAACTCGTAGCTCTGAGTCTCCCGCCGCTCGAGGTCGTGCTTCAGCAGCCCGTTGAACAGGAACCACCCCGGCTTGCTCGTCATGGCGTAGACATAGCGATGACGCCGACCGCCGTAGCGCCCGTGGATCATCGGGAACTCGGAGATGCGCTCGTCGAGACGCTCCGTCGTCACCTTCCCCGTCCCGAGATCGAGTCGCCAACGAGTCAGGTGCGTGCGCAGAGTGTGCAGATCGATGTAGCGCATCAGCATCGAGTACGGACCATCGTCCTCCCGCCGACGAGGCGCGGGGTCCTCTTGGGGGTAGCCGTCCAGCACGATCTCGTTGCCATCCTCGTAGGCGTTGACGAAATGCAAAGCGTACGTCGGCGGCGCTTCGAACCAGCGCACCTCGCTCCCCGGAGCCCGCCGCGGCAGGACCCCGAAGCGAGTCGGCAAGTCGCCGAACAGCCGCGGATGGTGGATCCCCTTGGCGAGCAGCTTGGGGTCCCAGAACAAGGGGAAGTCGTTGACGATCACGTGGTGCTCGGTGAACGCCAGGTCGTGAGGTAGGCGCGGCCCAGGTAGCTCGATGTCCGTGTGGTGCACGACGTTGCGCGAGGCGTCCACGACCCCGAACCGCAGGTAGGGCGCCTGCTTCGCGTAGCTGAAGAACAAGAGTTCTCGAGCCCGTTCGTCCACCTTGGTGTGGGCCGACACTCCCCAATCCTCCGGGAAACCACCGTTCCAGGTCTCGCGCCCCAGGGGCTCGAGCGTGACGGGATCGCAGGCGTAGGCGTCGCCGCACTGGTAGAAGGTCGTGAGCGCCCGCCCGGCGTGAACGACGACGTCCGTGCTGCTCGCGTCCTTCATCCCCTGGCGCGCACCCCAGCCCGGACGCTTGCTGAGCGCTGGGTCCTCCAGGATCCCGGCAAATAGCGTCTCCCCGGCCGCTAGCTCCTCGGCCAGCCCCCGCGTCGGGATCAAGCGATTGCGGTAGTCTGCTTTACCGCCGCGGAAATGCACGGCATGCAGCATGCCATCGCCATCGAAGGGGTGGTAGCGCTCGAGCGCCGGGAACAGCGGGTTCTCCGTGTTGCGCAAGTAGACGCCGTTCAGATCGGTGGGCACTTCGCCCTCCAAGACCTCCAGCTCGCGGGCGTCGTACTCGGTCAGGTTGGGCGTCCACGCACCTTGACGATAGGGGTGGTCGTCGCCAACGGGCAGGTGACTCGGATGGCGCTTGATGATGCGTGTACCCATGATGTTCAGTCGCTCCCGACGACGAAGCTGGCAACGGTGGTGCAGCTCCCGCCGATGTTGAAGGTCGCGAAGCGGCTCGCTCCTTCCACCTGGTTCTCCCCCGCGCGTCCCGAGACCTGCCTTGCAGCATCCCAGAGCATGCGCACGCCCGTGGCCCCGACGGGGTGACCGAGTCCCATGAGCCCCCCGCTCGGGTTCATGGGGAGAGAGCCGCCGAGCCGTAGCTCACCAGACTCCACCGCGCGCTGGCTCTGCCCCGGCTCCGTGATACCGAGATGGTCGATCGCCACGTACTCGGTGATGCTGAAACAATCGTGGGCCTCGATCCCATGCAATTCCCGCACGGAACCGAGTCCAGCCCGCTCGAGAGCATCGAGCGCCGCTCGGCGCGCATGAGGAAAGACGTAGGGTTGCTCGCGGCTGTGCTCGAGCTTCTGGACGAGCGAGAGCCCAGCGGTCCGATGTCCCCAGCCAAGGATCCGCGGCACCCGTTCGGCCCTTGCTCCGCGACGTCGCGCATGCTCCTCGGCGAAGCGCTCGGAGGTCAGCACGAGGCACGCGGCGCCGTCGGTCAGCTGACTGCAGTCGTGGCGGCGCAGGCGTCCTTCGACGATGGGGTTGTGCTCGGCGTCGTCGCCAAAGTGGCGCTCGTCCAGTTGCCAGCGTCGGGTCTGCGCCAGCGGGTTCTTTCGCGCGTTGTCGAAGTTCTTGCGGGCGATCGCCGCCAGATGCGCGTGGTCGAGGCCGTAGCGGCGTTCGTATTCGGCGGCGACCTGATCGAACAGGTGCGGCCACATGTAGCGACACCGATCCGCCTCGTGTCCGATGTACGCCGCGGCGCCGAGATGCCGCGTCGCGAGATCGCCCGGGACGTTGCGCTCTTGCTCGATCCCCAGGACCAGCACCGCGTCATAGCGCCCGGCCTCGATCTCGGCCATCGCGCCGAGCACGGCCATGCTACCCGACGCACACGCCGCTTCGTGCCGGACGGCTGGTACACCCCACAGCTCGGGGAAGAGCGTCGTGGGGGGAGAGCGGGTCTGTGCCGGCGGAAGGAGCAGCTCTCCGAACGCATTTCCCACATGGATACTTTCGACGGCGCTGGGCTCGATTCCGGCGTCTACGAGCGCCCCTTCGATGACCTCTCGCGCCAGCGCTTCGATGCCCTCCCCCGCGCGGGCGAGGTTGCGAGCGAAGTCGGACTGGGCTCCGCCGAGGATGCACACCGTCATGGCTCAACGCTTCGCTGAAATTCCTCCCGAGTCAACGGCGCCCCGTCGCTCAGGATACGTTCGGCCAGCGACGCAAAGTCGCCCCGCGCTCCCAGGCGCGCGAGCACGGAATGCAGGCCCCAGACCAAGCGCTGAACCCAGATCCACTGCGGCGGGAACGCCAACAGGCGCAGATTCGGATTGCTGGGCCCGCTGAACCGAGCTCCGGAACGAATGTACTCGGAGGTGAACTCGAAATCCCGTGAGCGGTAGGGGGCCCACTGGTAGCACAGCTGCTGCCAGTGCAGGTCGAAGTCGAAGCGGTCGGGTTTCGCGACCATCCCAGTCCCCAGCACAGCCGCGTCGAACGCTTGCCTGCGATCATCCAGAACCAGCTCGAACAGGCGCCGCTCTTGCGCGACGAATTCTGGGTCGAGACGACGCACGCAGCCGAAGTCCAGGAAGACCACCGGCTGGAGCCCAGCGCTGGACTCCGGGAACAGGTAATTCCCGGGGTGAGGATCGGCGTTCAGGCATCCGAGCTGAAACAGGGAACGCAGCGCAAAGATCAGCAACGTTCGCGCCGCATCTTGTTTCCGCACGACACTCGCATGCTCGACGAAGCGATAGAAATCGTCCCCCGCCATCCACTCGCTGCTGAGCACGGTCTCGGCGCTCCGCTCCAGGATCGCTTCGGGCACGCGTACCTCTGAGTAGCTCGCGAAGCGCCCCCGGAACCAGTTCTGCCAGGCTGCTTCGCTGCGGTAGTCGCACTCTTCTTCGAAGCGCTCTCGAAGCTCGGCGACGATGGCGGGACCATCCACGGACGCTGCGAGGCTCGCGATCCTGCTGAGGCCTTCGAGCCGGGAGAAGTCAGCGTGAATTGTGTCGCGAATTCCCGGATACTGCACCTTGACGGCGATCTCCCGACCCTCGAAGTGCGCGCGATGGACCTGACCGACGGACGCTGACGCGACGGGGACCGCCTCGAAATCCTCGAACAGCTCCTCCAGGGTACCACCCAGCGCCGTCTCCACGGCTCCACGCATCACCTCGAAGCGCACGGCGCGCGTGCCCCCTTGGAGCTCGCGCAGTGCGACCTGCGCGTCTTCGGGCAGCGCGCCGTCCATGTATGAGAGGATCTGGCCGACCTTCATCGCCATGCCCTTCATCTGGTCCAGCTCGCTGGCCAGCAGCACGCCCAGCTGCCGCTGTTTCCCCGGGGCAGCTCCAAGGAGACGAGTGCTCGCCAGGCGAGCCGCGGAAGAGGCCACCTTCCCAGTGGAGAGCAGGCGGCCCCAACCACGCCCGACGCCGTCCAGTTCTCGCTTGCTCATCGCGCGCTCGCAGGATGAACGATTCCCGACGAGAGCGCTAGCCGCGCCCGAGCGCCGGGGGCTCGGG
>JAGQIY010000429.1 GCA_020430865.1 Myxococcales bacterium | reverse complement strand
CGTGGACATCGCCCCGCCCAAGGGCGGCAAGCGACGCTGAAATCCGCCCCAGAAGCGGAGCGGCACACGACGAGGTGAGCAGTGAAAGACGCTGACCTCTCGCCTCGGGTGGCGGTCCCTCGGACCGTGGAATGCGCGGCGAATCGTGAGAATCGGCCTCGACGCCCTTGCGCGGCAGTGGTTTCAGCACCACCTTGGTCCGGTTGTTTATCTTGCGCTGGGCCCTGACACTGGTCGCGCTGCTCGCCTCGGGAGCGGCGGGCGCCGCAGTGCCCGAGACCCAGCCCGCGCGAGTCCAGGGCGGCGACGCGACCGGACGCAACGCATCTCGCAACGCTCAACCCAAGTCTGGGCCGGTAGCCGGGAGGCGGGTGGACGCGAGCTGCGACGGCAGCGACGGAGACGCCGCCTGTGACGGCGAAACCCAGATCGAGACTGCTACGCTCGCGCTGTGGCAGGCGCACCAGCTGCTGTTCCTCCAGGCAGAGCTAGCGTTCGCTCGCCCGAGCTTCGAAGCGCCCACTGTCGGCCCTCGGGTCAGGACGCGGCGGCCAGCCTGGGCGAACGCCGTTCCTGTTCGCCCCGTCACACGGGACGTACTCCAGCCCCGCGCTCCCCCGCGAGCCTGAGATCGCGAGATCCGCTGAGCAACGGCCTCGGCCCCTCGCTTGCTCCCTCGCGTTCACGCGAGGAGAGCGTGAACGCGCCGCATCACGCGGCTCCCTCACGACGCCCCAAGCGGGGCACCGCGCGCTGACCAGCGCGCCCCTTCGCATCGAGAGCTCGCCCGCAGCGGCGCGACGCTCGTCCCGTCCGGTGTCGACCGGATCCCAGAACTACCTGGCGCCTCTGGGCGCCGCTCCAAGGACCACATGTTTCCCATCGCATTCGTTGGCGCAGCCATCCTGTTTCAGCTCTTCGTCACCTTTCGCGTTTTCCGTACGGATCTCTACGAGTCCGAACAGAAGCGTGGCCAGGCCTTCCTGATCTGGCTGGTTCCCGTGATCGGCGCAGCCATCGCCTTCTGGGTGCTGCACGACGCCGAGCAGGTGTGAGCTACACTGCTTGCTTCTCGCACGAGCCGGTCAGTACCCAGTCAAGCGCCTGGGGCTCGGTCGCTGCGATCAGCATGTCGTGACGCCCTGCAAGCCTGAGCACGAGACGCACCAGCGCGCCAGTGCTCGGGCGCAGGCCGAAGATCGCCGAACGGCAGACATGGGGCCGCACGGCGCCCAGGAACTTGGCGTACTCGATGTGCACGCTGAGCGGCGCGCCCATGAACTGCCGCAGGTCCGTCATCACCCGCGCCGGGGCGTGCTCGCGCACCAGCGCGCTGTACTTGGGCATGAAGTCCCGGACCTGCTCGACGCTCGGGAACATCTTCGCTTCGAGGCTCAGCACCTCGACGCCCTCCACCCGATGCAGCACGACGCGCGCCACCGGGTGATCCAACAACAGAGCGCGTGCAGCCATCCGAGTCTCTCTTGATGAGTCCGCGCCGGAGGCGGGTCAATCCTGGAGCACCCAGTCCAGGGCTTCGTCTGCCGTGGCCACGATCCGCAGATCCGTCCGGCGGGAAACGCGAATGATCACGCGAATGATCGCCTCGGCTCGGGGCTGCATCCCGAACACCGCGGCCCGCCGCACGTGACGCCGGAAGCCCCGGATCGCGTTGGCGTACTCCCAGCGCGCGCCCAACGGCGCGTCGGCGAAGCCGCGGACATCACTGACCGTGCGTGCGGGGGCATGCCGCCTGAGGATCTCGGCGTAGAGGCGCGCGAACTCCCCGAGCTGATCGCCATCTGGATATGCGCGGTACACCAACCACAGCACTCGGCGCGCACCATAGCTGCGCTCGTGCACCAGCGCGACGGCGTGATCCAAGAGCAGCTTTGCGTCCCCCATCGGGGCGCAGTCTAGCGCAGATTCGGCACCCCTGCGCAGCGGCGCGACCGGTCGCCAGACTGCAGCAGGGCGCTACTCGAGGCCAAACCACTCGCTGGGTTGGAGCGGATCCGAACCCTCGCGGACTTCGAAGTACAGCATCGGCCCTCGACCGTCGTCCCCGACCGTTCCCAGGCGATCGCCAGAGCTCACGTCGTCTCCCACCTTGACCGCGAAGCTCTCTAACCCCGCGGAAACGGTGTAGTAGCCACCGCCGTGCTCCAGGATGACCGTGTGGCCGTAGTCGGGATACTGATCCGCGAAGGCAACGCGCCCCTTGTAGACCGCTCGCACCGGGGCGCCCTTCGGCGCCGTCATCTCCAGGCCAGGACCGCCCCCACCACGACTGGCCTTGCGCACCTGCGCGCGTCCCGGCAAGGGGAAGGGCAGTCTGCCCTTCATCGCGCCGAACGCCGCGGCCTCCATGCTAGGGCCTGCGCCCGGAGAGCCTGGGTCCGCGCCATAGATCGCCGTGTTGTCCCAGGAACCGACACTGTTCGAGAAGGCTCGCTCGAACGCGGCGGCGCGGTCCTGTTGCGCGAGCAGCGCGGCGCGCTGCTGCGACGTGATCCTCGCCTGAGCCTCCAGCGGTCCCTTGCGGGCGCGCAGATCAGCGAGGCGCTTGCTCAACTTGGAGCGCTTGCGCGTGAGCGCCTTCTCCGCAGCCACGTCGCGCTCGAGAGCGCGGCGCAGGCGCTCCAGGCGCGAGGCGTGGTTCACGAGCTCATCGAAACCGCCGCCCACGGGCAGTAGACCAGCGCGCGACTTGCGCACGTAGGCGCGGCCCCGGGCGATGGTGCGGCGCCTGGCCGACTCCGCCTCTGCGGCGAGATCGTTGAGGGCCTTCTCGGTTGCTTTTTCCTCACGGTTCAGCTGCGCGAGCAGCGCCTCGAAGTCAGGCTGGCCGGCGGCTGG
>JAGQIY010000032.1 GCA_020430865.1 Myxococcales bacterium | reverse complement strand
CTTTTGCACCGAGCGCACGTATGACGCCGACCTGTTCGTCACCAGGCGGACCAACGCCGCGGGCGAGACCTGGGAATACGAGTACGACAGCCTCGGCAACAAGACGCGCGAGGTGGATCCTGCCGGAAACGTGACTGAGTGGAGCTACTGGCCCGGCTACGCCAGCATCCGCTCCGACTCGGGCCAGTTCACCGAAGCCTGGTACGACGACTTCGGGGATCTGGTCCGCGTCCGGGATCGTGGGGGTGAGGAGCGCTATTTCGCGCGGGATCAGCAAGGCCGCATCACCGCCGTTTACGCGGGCAGCAGCGACCCCAGCGACCGCGGAACGCTCCTCGAGAAGCGCTACTACGACGAGACCGGCCTGCTCCTGTATCGCGAAGACGCCCGCGGTCTCAGAACGAGCTACGAGTACGACGCCCTCGGCTACCTGACCCGGCGCACCGACACGTTTGGCGACGGCCAGGCCTCCCGCAGCTGGAGCTACCAGCACGACGTCTACGGGCGCCTGCTCCAGCAGACTTTTCCCGACGGAAGCAGTGAGCGCTTCGAGCACACCGCCCACGGCCTGATCACGGCCTCCATCGACACCGCGGGGCGCACGACCCAAAGCACCTACAGCACGAGCGGCAAGCTCCTGAGCCGGCGCCACCCGGACGGCGCCGAGTGGCAGTATCGTTACGACCTCGAAGATCGCCTCGCCAGCATCACGAACCCACGGGGCGAGGTGCACGGCTACCGCTACGATCTCGCGGGGCACCTGATCGAGGAGTCGACCTTCGATGGGCGCAGGCTCAGCTACAGCTACGACCTGGCGGGTCGCATCCAGCGCATCGAGCGCAACGACGGCAGCTACCGCGAGTTCGAGTACGACCCGCTCGGCAACGTCGTTCGGGAGCAGACCAGCAGTGGCAAGCTGAGCTTCGAGCGCGACTCCCATGGTCGCGTGATGAAGGCGACGGCGGAGGACGACTTCGCGACCATCGAGACGCATTTCGAGCGAGACACCCAGGGTCGCGTCATCTGTGAGCGCCTCGGACCGACCAACGAGCTCGAGGTGCGCTGGGCCTACGACCGCCGAGGCCGCGTCAAGAGCCGAACCGCCCTGGGCGAGCGCACGGAGTACGAGTACGACATCGCGGGCGATCTGTGCGCGGTCGTCCACTACCCCAAGGATGGTGAGCCGGTACGCACCCGGGTGCAACGCAACGTCGACGGCCTCGAAGTACGGCGCCTCGCGGAAACGGTCCCGGCGTCTCCCGACCCATACGGCCAGGGCGATCCGGCGCCCCTCGCGGTGGACAGTCAGTACGACGCTCGAGGCCAGCTGAGGTCCCGCCGGGTGCTCGTGCCGGACGGCCTGGTGCAGGCACCGAACCGCGCCGCCCGCTACCAACTCCCCCCCAACCCCGAGGGCGGCTGGAAGGCTGCCAGCGAGCGCTGGTTCAGCTACGACGGCGCGGGACGCCTGAGTCGCTGCGACGACGTGATCTGGGGCGGCCAGCGCTACCGCTACGACCCGGGCGACCGCCTGGAGATCGCCGAACGCGAGCGCCTCGTCGAGCACTACGACTACGACGCCGCCGGGAGCATCGATGCGGCGCTGCGCACCTTCGATGGACAGCCACTGTGGGGCCACCTGCCGGCTCCCGCGGCCCACGACGCCGCGAGCGCCCAGCTGCCCAGCGCCGCCGAACCCGCCGCAGCCCCCGAGTGGTTCAAGGCCCTCGGCTCGCCCGCGATCGCTTACACTGATCGCGGCAACAAGCTCCTCCGCCACGGCTACTTCGACTACGAGAACGACGCCCTGGGCCGATTGGTTGCCCGACGGAATCGACAGACCGGCGAGACCACCAGCTTCGAGTGGGACGTCTGGGATCAGCTCAGAGAAGTCCGCCGCCCCGACGGCTACCGGGTCCGCTTCGACTACGACGCCTGGGGTCGCCGTGTGCGCAAGCGCGTGCTCCCTCCGCCGCTCCAGCCCGCGCAGCTGATCCCAGTGCTCACCAAGCTGTACAGCGGGGAGGAGCTCGAGCCCGGAGAAGCTCCAGATCTGCTCCCAGAGTACGAAGTCGCCTACCTGTGGGACGAAGACGAGCTGTGTGGCGAGAAGCACGGCAGCGGCTGGCAGCGAGTGCACGTCCACGCCCCCGGCCACGCGGTCGTCGGCAGGGAACACGAACCCAGCTACATCCCATTCCTGCAGAGTCAGGACGGCCGCGTCTACCAGGTCATCGTCGACCACCTGGGGACGCCCAAGGAGCTACTCCGCACGGATGGCACGATCGTCTGGAGCGCCGCCCACGGCGCCTGGGGAGAAACCCTTGAAGTCTGGAGAGCAAACGTCGAAGCTACGGCCCCCCTGGAGTCCCCGTTCCGGCTCCAGGGACAGTACTGGGATCACGAGACAGGTCTCAGCTGTACACGGTATCGCTACTTTGACAATTCACTAGGAAGATGGCTCTCCCCAGATCCGCTCGGAACCGCGGGAGGATACAACCTGCTAGGGTTCAATGGCGCGCCGACGCTGGTCAGTGACCCGCTGGGCCTGAAGGCGGAGGG
>JAGQIY010000428.1 GCA_020430865.1 Myxococcales bacterium | reverse complement strand
TCGGCTTGTTCTACAAGCGCGCGCGGGTCTGCGAGCTGCTGTTCGGCGACGCGGCCTACCATCGAGCGCGCTTCGCGACCCTGTCCGGTTTCTAGGTTGCTACGCCAGCCCGAGGGCTTTTGCCGCGGGGATCAAGACTTCCGCGAGAGCTTGCTGGCGGACCCGCACGGCCTGCTCGGGGTCCAAGAAGCCGAACCCGTTCACCTCGGGATCAGCGCAGGCGTACTTCGTCGCCGTAGCAGCGCTCGCGCGCAGCGCAGGCCCGAAGGACTCGCGCACCGCTCGCGTGGCTTCCTCACCCCCAACCTCGCAGGCGAATCGCAGGAAGGCCCAGGCCAGCTCGGCGTGCGCCGCCTCGTCCTTCGCGATGATCTCCAGAGCGGTCTTCACGGCCGGAGGCTGCGCGAGCTCTGCGCAGCGCTCCGCTTCCAGAGCGGAGAGCGTCTCACCGAGGCAGCCTTCGAGGGCGGTGCTCACGGCGAGCGCCGTCAGATCGAAGTCCGCGGCCAGGGCGCCCGCGAGGGGCAAGGGACCGGGGCCCATGGGCTCGCGCGCGTACACGCTCGCGATCGCGAAGCACAGACGCGCGTGTAGCACCTCGTCGAGGGCAGCGTGGTGCGCGCTCTCGAGCAACTCCGGTGGAGCGCCCACCGCCAGGAGGCCCAGGCAGAAGCGATCGAAGGAGGCTACGGAGGCGTGCTCGTTCTGTGCGCGCTCGAGCCATAGCTCCGCGAGTCGGGAGCGCAGCGGCGCCGGGAGACTGCGTGCGTCCAGCTCCGCAAGCGCCTCGCGGAAGTGCTCGAGGGTCTGCTCGTGCTTCAAACCCATGACCAGTCGCGGCGACGCACGATCGGCGCGTGGCGTGCGACGCCCTCGACCATCATCGGGCGTCCTTCGCAGCTGATGGAGCCCACGACGTAGCAGCAGGGGCCCTCGGACGCTTGGCGCGGGGCGTACGGACCCGAGCGCTCGCCACACTCGCAGCTGCCGGAGCCGGGGGGCAAGCCAGGGAACTCGGCGTAGGTGACGTCCGCCGGGTCAGGGCAGGTGCCGGCGTCGGGCGTGCCGCAAACCACCTGCTCGCAGCATTGGCCGTAGTAGCCCCCGTCGTACTCGGGGCCGAAGCAGCTCAGTTCCGTGGGGTAAGGCTGCAGGTTTCCTGCGTCGAAGCCGCTGTCGGCTCGCGCGTCCATCCCTGCGTCGACCTGCCCACCGCCTGAGCCGCTGCTGCCGCCTGAACCATTTCCCGAGGAGCCGCCGCTACCCCCGGAGCCGCCGCCGGTGTCGGCGTTGCCGCCGCACCCCGCGAGCACGGCCAAGCTGCTGCCCCAAGCGGCGGCGCGGAGTAGGCGTGTGAGGTGTCCTTGCATTCGTTTCCCTTCGACTTCGGTCTACCAGGACCCAGCAAGTTCTGGGCCAGAGGTTTGTGCCAGCGCGACCCGACAAACTCGCTAGAGTTTGGGCCATGGCGATGTGGGGAGGTTGGACGAAGGTGTGCCGCGCGGCGCAGGCGCTGACACTGGTGACAGCCTGCGCCAGTCATGAGCCTGCCCAGCAGCCGAGTCCGCCGCTCGCCACCGCCGCGACGCCCTTGTCTGAGCCGCCCTCGGCTGAGCCGGCAACCAGCGTCGCCGAAGGGACCCCGCCGGAACCGCCTGCAGCCGTCGTGGCGGCCGACGCCCCGCAGCCGAGCGTGGACGACGACACCCCTGAAGGGCGCCGCGAGCGGCTGCTGCGCATCGATCGCCTGACGCGCCCGACTCCCCCCGCGATGAACGAACCGGCGCGCGCAGCCAAGCTCAAGCCGGGCCTCTATCGGTGCAGCGTGGGTCAAGGCTACAAGCTGCGAGATTGCCTGGTGGAAAAAGATGCGGAGGGGCGAACACTGCTGGAAATCGGTTCGGGTAACCTCATCGCCGCTCGTGGCGTGATCTGGGATCGAGGTGGGGGGCTGCACTTCGAGGGCTGGCTCACCGACAAGCGTCCCTTCGGCTGCTTTGGCTGCCAGGACCGCTGCTACGTCGACCCCACCAAGTGTGGCTGCAAGCCGCCGCCGTTCGAGGTCGCTGAAGCTTGCGTCGTTCAGTCTGTCAGCATCGACTTCAGAGGGGCGGGCAACACATTCCGCGGCGAGATGACGTATCACCAGTTCTGGCCGACCTTCGAGGGGCAGGGGGGTGAGCGACACCTCGTCGTGGCGAGCCGCGAGGAGAAGCACCCGGTGCGTCTGATCTTCAGCAAGCCGATCTGCGGCTCTGGCAAGCTGGATGGCAGCTGCGCGCCAATCCGAAGCACGCCGAATCGCGGTGGCAGCCTCGGAGAGTGAGCCTGTAGCAGGCTTGCGCTGTCAGCCGAACGTCGGGCGTTGCGGAAGGTCTTGCCAACCTTGGACCTCTCGGGGAGCAAAGACACGCACGCTCGATGCTGCGCCGCGTCGCCGACTAAGTCTGAAGGTACGCGAACGCCGCCTTACGTAACGCTCTGAAACATGTTTCACTTTGTGCGTCAGGCAGCGGTGAGTCCACGTGAGGCGCGGTGGGGTCATGGGGCGCTGGCGAATGTGCGTCTCGTTTCCACGTAAGAAAAAGGGTGGACACGATGAACAGGGCTTGGTTGCGACGAGCGTTGGTGTTGACTGCGATGAGCTGCGCGCTGGTGGCGTGCGGGAGCGATGACTCGGGCGGAGGCGGCGCCAACGGAGGCGCGGGCGGTAGCGGCAATAACGGCAGCGGCGCCACCGGCGGCAGCGGCAACGGAGGCTCCAGCGGTTCCGGAACGAATGGCGGCGCGGCGGGCTCGGGGGCAACCGGCGGCAACGGCGGGAGCGCAGCAGGCGGCAGCAGCGGCAACGCAGGCACCGGCAACACCGGCAATTGCCCCGGGGCAATGGCGTGGGAGGTCACCTACGACCTGACGGGGTCAGTGTTCGAGATCTCCGGCACTCCGTTCAAGGCGGGAGACCAGAAGAACGTGGTGCAGAAGCCGTACGATGCCGATGACCACTGGGGGCCGGCGACGATGGTGATTCGATTCACCGACGCCGGCGGGACGCCGGGCGATGGCGCGGCCCAGATCGTCTCCTATACCGCCAGGCAGGACTTCGTTGTGAACGCCACAGGGACCGCCGTGCACACCGCGTTGGATGTCGATGCCTCACCGACGGGAACCCAATGCGGGACCGCGGAGGGCTCGCTTGCGTCCGACACGCTTTCATTCGGGACGGACATGCGGAACTACCACACGAAGGGTGCGATCACCTGTACCGGTAGCGATGCCCTGTGCAAGCTTGCCAATCCGCGAGACGTGGACGAAACGAAGGATCAGGCGCTGAACTCGTTTACCTTCACGAACGGCGTCGCTGCGTTCAAGATGGAGAAGGTCGACGTGCCGAATACGGACAACGCTACGACGGAGCTCAGCTTCATCGGCACCGAGACAGGCCGCACCCAGGTCTGCGCCTGCGAGTGACCTAGGACAGCTCGGCGATGCGCCAGATAGAAGTGGCTTGCTTGGCAAGCCACTTCTGATGCTGGGCGAGCGTTTGCTCGGTCCAGTCTTCGTACTCACTGACGCGCTTGGTGAGTCCGAACTCGCTCTGCGCGAACACCTCGCGCTTGACGGCGAACCCTGCGGTGCCGAGCTTGCGATTCTTGGTGGCGTTCAGCAGAGTCATGTTGCCAAGCCGGTACCGACAGCGGTCCGCCT
>JAGQIY010000427.1 GCA_020430865.1 Myxococcales bacterium | reverse complement strand
CTTCCAGCTCCTCGCCTTCCTCGGGCTCCAGAACGAGGAACGCGGCACGGTCGATCTCCCGGGTCGAACGGTAGTTGCGACGGAGCACGGCGGTCCGCCCGCGGAATTGGAGGCGGGGATGGGCCGAGGACCAGGTGTAGTTGCGCGAGTAGAGCGACTGCTTGCTGTCGGCCGCGAGGAACAGCCCCTCCGGCGTGGTGCAGACTTCTGCCAGCAAGGCTAGCGCGACGGGGCTCAGATCCTGCGCCTCGTCGACAAGCACATAGTCGTAGTACCCCGCCCAGCGCCCGGATCGGACGATGTCCAGGGCCTCCAGGCGCAGGGCGGGAAAGCGCTCACCACCGGGCTCGGAAGCGAACTCCCGGTGAAGGTCCCACACCGCCTCTCTCGCGCGGGCGTTGAGGCCAAGGCCGCGCCCAGGCCGCGGTGCTGCCAGGTAGTCCTCCAGCGTCTGCAGGCCACGACCGTCGATGATCCAGTCGAACTCCTCGGCCAGCCATGCATCGGAGAGCCGCTCCAAGGCTCGCCGGCGGAGGCGGACTTCGAAGGCCGAACCTCCGTCCGGCCGATGGCGTCGACGAAGCCCGTTCAGGCGGGACAGCCCCTGACGATCCCCTTCCACCTTGCCGACCCGCCTCGTCGAGCCGACGACGTCGAAGGCAACCTGGTCCGCCGTCGCCACGGTCACCCGGCGCATCTGCTCGGGCGTCAGAAGCTGCTCCAGGAGCTGACGGGTCACGGCGAGAAGTGCTCGCGTGTAGGTCGTGAACAGGACCCGCTCCGCTCCAGTGGCGCCCGGGCGCTCCAGCAGCTCCTTCACGCGGTACAGCGCGACCGTGCTCTTGCCGGTCCCGGCACCGCCGCGCACCATCGTCGGGCCGGCGAGAGCCCAGCGCGTGAGGCGGCGCTGGTCCTCGTCCAGGCGCAGCAGGAAGCCGAGTAGATCGCCTTCCTTGAAGCGGACGAGGTGCTGCGTCGACGGAACGACGAGGTCGGGTTGCTGGGCCAGCCTGTCGAGACTCGGGGGGAACAGCGCATCCAGTACGACGGTGATGGCATCGGCAGGAACCGCCGCTTCGAGCAGATCGTCCTCGGTGCGGCAGCGCAGGAGCGTGGGTACCGCCGCGACCGGAACGCCGAGGTCGCGCAGCAGATCGCTGGTGATGGGCTTCGGAAGGGGACGAGACGCGGGAGCCTGGTCAAAACGAAACTCTCGCGGCTGACCCCGCTCCAGCAGTGCATCGAGGTCGTCGTCCTCTGCCTGCGGGGGAAGGCCGTCCGAGATGTCGTCGCCGGGCACGCCGGCGTAGGTGTCCTCCTGCCGACGTCGGATCCCGAGCAGGCTCACCCAATCGTCGGCGAAGCGGTAGAAGATCCGATGGTCGCCGATGCGAAGTCGGTAGACCCCGTCCGCGCCCTTCAGCTTCTTCTTGGCCCGCCCGTCCGGCATCGGGTCCGCAACGAGCTGATCGATCTTCTCCCAGAGCGTGTGGGTCCGATCGTTCGGGTAGGCCGCGATCTCCCGCATGCAGGAGGGCTTGATGGTGAGCTGCCTGCGGGTCGTCATGCGCCCTCCACGACGATGCCGAGGCGCGAGGCGAGCACCT
>JAGQIY010000031.1 GCA_020430865.1 Myxococcales bacterium | reverse complement strand
GTGCCCACGGCGGGCGACCTGGAGCTGTGGTTCGAGAGCAGCGACGTCTGGGGGTGCCACGCCTGGGACTCGGACTACGGCGCCAATTATCATTTCCCCGTGGCAGCGGCGTCCACCATGGTTCAGCCCACCTGGCTGGGCAATGCCGCCTACGTGATCGACCGACAGACCTGTGGCGCTGGCGCGTGTGACACCGATCGACGGTCTCTCGAGCGACCGTTTGTCTACGACACCTACGCGCGGCAGCGCGCCGCCGTACGCTCGACGTTCTTCGACGCCTGGCAGCCGGGCGTCACCGACTGGGACGACCCCGACCTGTGGCAGCGCCTGGACGCGAGGGTCTACTGGCGATTCAGCGACGGCGACGTGACCGCCGCCGGGTGGCAGTGGGACTACGTGAACTTCCAGAAGCGCGTGGGCAACGACGCCCGCTACGAGCTGCCGCTGCGTCAGTTCGACGTGCTTGGAGGCTACACTCGCACCAGCGTCGACGAGTGCCCCGAGGTGCCGCTCGAGGTGGTCGAGGTCGCAGGCAGCCCGACGTACGTCCGAACGCACTTCGAGTTCTACTTCGAGGTCAATGGCCGGCGGCTACAGAAGACAGACGGCACCCACTTCCAGGGCGTGTTCGAGGACTACTACGACCTGTACCGACCTTGCTTCGACTGACTCAGAGCGCAAGGAGCCTCGGCGTGAGCTTCTCCAGGGCCTCCTCGAGGCTGTCCTCGCCGAGGGTGAAGCTCAAGCGCATGCCCTGAGGCGCACCGAAGAATTTCCCCGGGGAGATGGTGATCCCGAGGTCGTCGCGCACGGCCTCGAGCCAGGGCATCAGCCCCTCACCATCTCGACGCTCCAGCCAGACGAAGAGCGACCCCTCGAAGCCTGCGCTCGAGCGCAGTCGATCCGCGTGGGCGGCCAGCCAGGCGTCCACCCGCGCGCGCTTTCCGCGCTGCAGCCGGGCGACCCGCTCGAGCAGCCACGTCGCCTGCTCCACCGCCGCGGCGCCCCAGGCGAAGCAGCCCGGCGGCGCCTCCCCCATGCTGTAGAGCTCGCTGCGCCGCAGGCTGCGGCTGAGCTCGGCAGGCGCTGCGATCCATCCGGCCCGGGCCCAGGGCACCCCGAGGCACTTGGTGGTGCTGCTGATCGCGATCACGTTGGGCGCCGTGCCGAACACCGTGCTCGCTGGCGCTGCCAGCTCCCGGTAGACCTCGTCCACCAGCAGCCAGCGCCCCTCACCCAGGCCATCGGCCAGCTGCGCGATGTGCTCATCTCCTGAGAAGCTGGCCGTCGGATTGTGAGGATTGGACAGGATCACCAGGCGCGGCTCGTTACCGATGTGGTCGAGCATCCTGCCAACGTCATCTCCCCGTGGAAACCGAACGACACGAGCCCCGAGCGCCTCGGGGATACGCCACAAGGGCTCGTACCCCGGCTCTTCGACGGCAACGCAGGAGCCGGGAGCGAGCAGGCTCTGACACACGGTGAACAGCGCGCCAGAGGCCCCGAGCGTCGGGACCAGCGCCTCGATGGGCAGCTGATAGCGCCCGGAGATCGCCCACAAGAAGCGCTGACGAGCCTCTGCGTCGTCAGGTGCTTCGTAGCCCAACTCGCTCGCTTGCACCGGGAGCGCGCCACTACTGGCCAGATCATAGGCCGTCTTTCCGAAGTGGCGTATTGCGTAGTCGAGGTAGTCGATGCCGTGCAGCACGGGGCGAGCATAGCCACTCTGGGTTTGAAAGCGAGCAGTCGCCGAACCCAGCCCTCGGGTAGACTCCAGCGCGATGAGAGTGTGGATCCAGCTGGTCGCCTTGCTCGCAATCACCGCCTGCGGCGGCTCGACCCAGAGCGACTCCCGCGACGCCGGGGGAAGCTCAGGCAGCGGTGGCAGCGGTGGCAGCGGCGGCGATGGCAGTGGCGGTGTCGCTGGTGCGGCGACGCGGGAGTGCCTCGACAGCGGTGGCTGGTGCGCCTTCACGGACAACACGTGCGGCAAGAGCGTGGACTGCTTCTGTCAACCGCAGCGCCCCGAGTCCTGCGACGAGTCCGAGTCGTTCGTGTGCGGCTGTGACGGCAACGCATATCGCAGCGAGTGTGAGGCGCAGCGAGCGGGAGTCGACATCCACCGGGACGAGTGGGCTTGCACGCCAGGCGAAGGGCAAACGGAGTGTGGTTGGTTGCGCTGCGGGAGCCAGACGGTGTGCCAGGTGAGCTACACCGATCGCCCTGGGCCGTCGGGCTATGCCTGTGTCCACGTCGGACAGTGCAACTCCTGCGACTGCGTCGAGCCGAACATCGAAGACCCCACGGTCTGCAGCTGTGTCGACTCGGACACGAAGCTTCCGCACATCGAGTGCAGGCTGTGAACCCGGGGTCGCCGACGGGGGCCCTCCCGAAGTTCACGCTCGCTGCAGTGCGAGCGTGATTGTACAGCCCAGCGGGGTTGGTTGGGGGTGAGGAGCGCCGGGCGCTCGCCCGCGCTGCCCCAGTTGATATGGTGCGCGCATGCGAGTGCGAATTCTGCCCTTGTTGATGTTGGCCATCGCGTGCGACGAGACCCCAGCGGACAAGCCCGCGCCGTCCGCGTCGGTGCAAGCGGCGACGAAGCTCCCGAGCGCCCTGCCGCTTCCCGAGCCAAAGCAGGAGGAGCCACCGCCGGTGGTGAAGCGCGAGTGCAAGGAAGGTGCTGCGGTGGACTTTGGCAACGCCGACGTGGAAGCGGAGGTCCGGCGCAAGCTCCAGAAGGAGAAGGGCACGATCACCAAGCCCGAGCTGGCCAAGGTGAAGAGCCTGAAGCTGTCTTCGGTGAGCCTGGACTCCCTCGACAACTGCGTGTTTCCCCACCTCAGCCACGTGCAGGGGCTGTTCTTCGGCCGTGGAAAGATCCGCGACCTCGAGCCGATCTCGGAGCTGACGACGCTGCTCGATCTCAAGCTCGCTCACAACCCGATCACCGACGTCTCGAAGCTGGAGAAGCTCACCAAGCTCGACCGCCTCGACCTGGGCCACACGCAGGTGCGCGACCTGAAGCCGCTCGAGAAGCTCACGGAGCTGACCGATCTGCAGCTGGACGACACCCCGGTTTCCGACCTGACGCCGCTCTCCAAGCTCACCAAGCTGGAGAAGCTATCCATTCAGCGCACGCGGGTGAAGGATCTGAAGCCGCTGAAGGAACTCAAGAGTCTCAAGTTCGTCTACATCAACGGCGCGCCAGTGGATGAGCCGTTCGTGATCATGCGCCCAGGGCTCAAGGTCGTCGATCAATAGTCGTGATCGAGCACGACCCCTTGGCCCCCTCGCGCGGGCTCGGAGCGCACACCAAAGGTTCCGCAAGGAAAAGAACCTGGTATGCCCGTGACGACGGTTGCCGCCAGGCAGGCGAGAAAGGCGCTGGAGATCTCCGCGACCCGAGCCTTCTTCATCGACGAGACTCGGCTGCTCGGGGCGCAGCCATGCGAGGAGTTCCAGGTGGTCATCGAACGCAAGATCGAGCAAGCCCCGAAGCTCATCGCAGCGGGGCCAGCCCGAGCTGAGCTCGACGCCGCACGCTGCCGGGAGAGCCTGGGCACTCACGCCGAGTGAGCGTCGACCCCGCGGAGCGAGAATTTCCTGTATTTTTCGCAAGATCGCTCTGCGTGGGGAGCTCCGCCGAAGGCAATCCGAGTGACGAAAAGGCGTGCCAGGACTGGATTTGCGCTATAGGCCCGGGGCTCATGGGCGAAGCGAGCTTGGAGCACATCGAGGTGAACGCCGAGGCCGCTCGAGACGGTGCTGGCGTCGATGCGCCCGTGCTTGGCCCAGATCTGCTGGAAGAGCAGTCCGCCGAAGCGATGCAAGACGACGAGACGCAACATGGGTTGGTGTGGCGCCTGGGAGGGATCGTCAAGACGCTCCGCCCGCACCAGTGGGTCAAGAACGCCTTCGTCCTGGCTCCGGTCGTCTTCGCCCGGGAGATCTTCGATCCGGCGCTGCTGACCCGCGCGGCCAGCGCGTTCGGAGTGTTCTGTCTGCTGGCCGGAGCGGTCTACACCATGAACGACGTGGTGGACGTGAAGGCGGATCGCGTGCACCCGGTCAAGCGCTTCCGCCCCATCCCGGCTGGTCGCGTCCCCTTGTCGCTGGCCAAGGGCCTGGCCGTCGCCCTGGTGCTCGCTGCGCTTGGCTCCGCGCTGCTGATCAACGTCGCCTT
>JAGQIY010000426.1 GCA_020430865.1 Myxococcales bacterium | reverse complement strand
TTCCGGGTGCATCGACAGGGGCTCGACTCGGACTTCGTGGAACTGCAAGGGGGCAGAGCCTGATGCACAGCGGCGCGCGACAGCTACCCATCCAGCACCTCTCGGTCCGCCTGCCGTGGCACCACACCGGCTTGCGCCGAAGCAAGAGGACGAGGGGCCCATGTTCCACCTGACCGCACGCGTTGCCTGGCATGACTCGCGCTGGAACGGCACGGTCTGCCGCCAGCCGTCCTGCAACTCCTTCTGTGCCGCGCTCGACCGCATCCGCGAGGAGCGCGACGACGCGCGTGAGGACGCGATCGCCGGACAGCGATGGAGCGCGCTGGAGCCGGACGCGCTGCCCGCCTGCAAGGCCGAATCGGGCGCGTTCATGAACGAGGAGGAGTGGTCACGTCGCTTCGTTCACCCGTACGCCGGCATCAAGAAGGCCGAGGACACGCACGGGCACCTGAAGCCGACGTTGGTGAAGATTCCGTCGTACGCCACGTTCGTCGTGCCGTTCGCGTGGATGCTCAGGAGCGAGCAGGATGCGATCGACGCGCGGCTACCGACGCCGCTCCCCCTCGACGAGGAGTCTCCGTTCAAGAGCCCTTGGGTCTTCGGGCGCGAGCGCCAGGAGGCGATCCTCAAGCTGTTTGCGAGCCGCCTCACGGTGGAGCGTTCCCTGGTCTTCTTCTACTGCAAGGAAGGGCAGCCCCTCGGCGACACCATCTCGCGGCTCGTCATGGGCGTCGGCAGGATCTCGAACGTCGCGCCACCGAAGGCCTACGACGTCTCGAAGAAGAAGCCCACTCACCTCATGTGGGACCTCCTCATCCGGCACACGATCCGCCCCGATGGCGAGGATGGCTTCCTGCTGCCGTACCACGACTACCTCGAGCCGACCGGGGACGCTGCCGAGGACGCGCGACGTGAACGTCTCCTTCGCGAGATCGCGGTGCCCGCCGATCCGGCGCACGTTCGGGTCTTCTCCTACGCTGCCGAGCTCGCGCCCGCAGACATTGCCCTCTCGACCCTGGTCCGCTGCCTCGAGTCCGTGCGGAAGATCCGCGAGCACGGCATCGCGAAGGGCCCATGGGAGCGTCGCGAGGAGTGGCTCAACCAGCAGATTGCCCAAGCGTGGCAGGATCGAGGTCCGTTCCCCGGGCTTGGCCCCGTGCTCGAAGCGCTGGGGATGCGGCTTGGGACAGCGCTCGCGCTGGAGCTTCGGTCGTCGGGAGCGCTAAAGGCCGACGCTGACCCCTGGCCGACGGTGGACGCGATCCTTCGCGGCAAGCAGAAGGCTCCGCAGCCTGCCTACGCTGAGGACCTCAAGGCGATCCGCGAGACGTGGACCGACCTCCCCGAAGGGCGCCGCGCCCTGCTCAAGCTGCTCTCGCGCTTTGCACTCACGTCGGAGCAGGCGCTCCGCTGGTTCGACCCGAAGGAGCGCGCCAAAGGTACGGCCGCGAAGGTGACCGACGACGAGATCCTCGCGAACCCGTACCGAATGAGCGAGGTGGACCTCGGCGACTGGAACGACTCGCCTGTTTCCGTCGGCACCATCGATCGCGGGCTGCTGCCCGACGCGACCATCGCGGCCAAGCACCCTGTCCCGGAGCCGTCAAGGGTGGGCTCGTCGAACGACGCGCGTCGTCTGCGCGCTGCGCTTGTCGCGGTGCTGCGCAGAGCATCGGAGGACGGCGACGCGCTCCTCAGCGTGTCCGAGGCGCTTCAACGTGTAGGCTCGCTCGACCTCGCCCACCCGTGCGTCATTGGCTCGGACTGGCCGAGTACGAACCGTTCGACGCTCGCCAGCGTCGTCGAGCTCATCGACATGCCCGCTGCGGACGGCGCGCCGACGGCGGCGCTCCAGCTCACGGAGCTGAAAGGCCGCGAGGACCGACTCCGGTCCGTGCTTGGGAAGCGCGCTGCAAAGGGTACGGCGCCCATCAAGGCGGACTGGCGGAAG
>JAGQIY010000425.1 GCA_020430865.1 Myxococcales bacterium | reverse complement strand
CGGGGCTCCCCTCGGGACGCTGGCTCACCCGTCGCGCGGAGCCCTGACTGGTCCCCTGGGGTCGCAGGCTCCCGCGGCGCTCTTCGCCGAGCGGCGCCACCACTTCCCGAGGAGATATTTCCGCGCGGTTTCTGCCCGAGTGCTTGGCGCGGTAGAGCGCGGCGTCGGCGCGGTCGATCCAGGTCGCGGGCGTGTCGCCTCGCTGCAGCCAGGCCAGGCCCACTGAGACGGTGGGCCGAATCGGGCTCGCCCCGGCTGGGATCGAGATCTGACGAATGGCCTCGAGCACGCGCTGGGTGAGGCGCTCGGCGCCCGCCTCATCGCAGTCCAGCACCAGGATCGAGAACTCCTCCCCCCCGTAGCGAGCTACGAAGTCTTCCTTGCGCAAGAACGAGCGCTGGAGGCAGTTGGCGACTTCGCGTAGCGCGTTGTCTCCCATCACGTGACCGTGGGTGTCGTTCAGCGCCTTGAAGTGATCGATGTCCACCATCATCACGCAGGGTGGCTTGCCGAGCAGCTGTCCGAGGTCGACCAGGCGCTCCAGCTGGGCATCCAGCGCCGCTCGGTTGTACAGCTTGGTCAGCGGATCCCGCGCTGCGGACTCCCGCGCCGTCGAGAGTTCGCTCTGCAGCTTGCGCAGCTGTTCGCTGAGGATCTGGACATGCTGTTCGTGGCGAGCCTCACGGCGCTCCAGCGCTCGGCTGGTCAGATCGACCATGCGCGCTGCCTGCTCTCGCAACAGCTCGATGTCGTTGGTCTCCGCCGCTTGGGAGAGCCGAGCGCACTGAACGCGCAGTCCGCTGTCGTCGTCTTGGTCTGCCGTCATGCCGCGGGTGACACAGCGCGCGAAGCTCTGTACCGCCTCTCGCAGATCGCCAACTGCGCGGCGCACGTACTCCGACTCTTCGCGGCGATGCTCCGTCACGAAGCGGCGGAGGCCACCCCAGTCGCGGCCCTTCTCCTCCCCACGGCCCCCGATCAGCACGCGGCTCGACCAGTCCTCGAACAGCTCGCGCACGTCTCGTGCCTCGAGTCGGTCGGTGTCGAACGCGTGTTCTCCGAGCACCCGCAGCACGAGCCCCAGGCTGTCCAACGCCTCGTCGCCAGAATCGCGCTTGGTGCGCGCACTTCCCCCCTGGGCCGGCGGATCCTTCTTCCAAAACATGGCTAGCCTCCGCTGGAGAGAACGGCAGTCCCGCGGATTCCTGGAGCGGAACCGCCGGATCGGAGATATTGGCGAGCATGACCAGCTGTACGCGCGCCGTCTCGGGGCTCGGCGAGACCGGCATCGCCTCTCGGGGCGAGATCGATCGCCGGTCGAGCGTAGACGCTGCGGGCGTGAGGAGCGCGACGGGGTCGTGACGCCCGACATCGACCGCATCGGTCCAACCAGGCGTCCGCCGGGGAAACCGCGCGGATATCAACGTTGGCGCCACCTGCTGTTCGTCCACTGGCGCGTTCCGCTGGAAGAGCTGCGCCGCCTGGTGCCCCCGAGTCTGGAAATTGACACCTTCGAAGGGGACGCTCTGATCGGCCTCGTGCCGTTCGAGATGCAGGGAGTGCGCCCCGCGTGGTCTCCCGAGGTGTTTGCCTTCAACTTCCTCGAGACCAACCTGCGCACCTACGTGCACGTCGGGGGCAGGGACCCTGGCGTCTACTTCTTCTCCCTGGAGGCAGCGTCGCGCATGGCCGTCACCGCGGCGCGGATTGGCTGGAGCCTGCCCTATCACTACGCCACGATGGCCATGGACGTGCGGGACTCCGAAGTGGACTACGAGACGACGCGCGCGTCGGACCCCGGCGCGCGCTTGAAGACTCACTACCGAATCGGCCAGGAGCTGGCTGCTTCACAGCCAGGGAGCCTCGAGTTCTTCCTGTTCGAGCGCTACCTGCTTCACACGGAGCGCGGCGGTCGGGTGTGGACGGGGCAGGTCCATCACACGCCCTATCCCGTCCAGCTCGCCCAGCTCGAGCGGTTCGAAGAAGGACTGGTTCGCGCCGCTGGCTTGCCGGAGCCTGGGCGCCTCCCGGAGCTGTGTCACTACTCCCTTGGAGTCGACGTGGAGATCTTCGATCTGGCTCCGAGACGCACCTAACCCCCAAACCCAGCACGATAATTTCCAAGGGGATTTCACACCGCAGAGGCGTGAAGGACACCAGGCTCGTCTGGATCGGGGGGTGAGGAACGCCGCCGCTCGCCCGTGCTAGGCCTTAGCCAAGCAGGTTCATCGCCATGTTCGGGAGCTGGTTGGCCTGACTCAACACCGAGACACCAGCCTGAGTGAGGACCTGGTTACGCGCCATCATCGAGGTCTCTTCGGCGACGTCGACGTCACGGATGCGCGAGTTGGCGGCGCTCATGTTGAGTCGCATGGTGGAGATGGCGCTGGTCGCGACCTCGAGTCGGTTCATCGTCGCGCCGTAGTTGCTGCGCGCCGTCGACAGGCTCGTCAGGGTGGCATCGATGCGTCCGAGCATGTTCTGAGCGTTGCCGGCGGTGGCACCCGTGAGCGTGCTCGTAGCCGCCAGCATCGCCGTCAGGGCAAGACCGCCGAACGTTACCTGGAGCTGATCCGACGCAGTGTTGTTGAGTCCAACCTGGAACGTGACGGTGCTCGCGGTGGTGCCGACCAGCTGCTTGCCGTTGAACTTGGAGGACTCCTGGATGCGTCCAAGCTCCGATTTCAGCGCCTGGAACTCGGTGTCGAGGTATCCGCGATCCTGGGCGGTCAGCGTGCCGTTGGAGCCCTGCACCGCCAGCTCCCTCATGCGATGCATGATGTTGCTCATCTCACCGACGGAGGCTTCAGCGGTCTGCACCATGCTGATCGCGTCGTTGGCGTTGCGCTCCGCCACCGTGAAGGATCTGACCTGGCCCGTCAGGCTCTCGCTGATCGCGAGGCCGGACGCGTCGTCAGCGGCAGAGTTGATGCGGTAGCCGCTCGAGAGACGATTGAAGCTCTTCGAGAGCGCTTCGTGAGAGCGGGTGAGGTTGCGTTGCGCCTCCATCGAGGCGACGTTGGTTCGAGTGACGAGCATGGGGATCTCCGTGGCGAGGGCCGAGCGAGTGGCTGGCGCACGCCACGTCTTTCCATGGTCCATGCCAACTCTCTCTGAACCTGAAAGACCATGGATATCCGATGGTTGAGCGATCGGGCTCAGGCG
>JAGQIY010000424.1 GCA_020430865.1 Myxococcales bacterium | reverse complement strand
GCCGGCGCTGCAGGCAGCGGCGGCGCGGCCACGGGCGGGAGCGGTGGCGCCGCCGGAGGTAGCGGTGGCGCGGGAGGCAACAGCAACCCAGGGCCGTGCCCCACGTCCGAGCCGACGGACGGCGACATGTGCACCATGTTCAACCTCAGCTGCAGCTACGGCGCGACGAGCTGCGCGTGCTCGGGAGGTGGGCCAGGTGGCCTGCAGTGGAACTGCGCGATGTGCCCGGGCACGGAGCCGAGCGACGGCGCCGACTGCACCGACATCGGGATCAGCTGCAGCTTCGGCGCCAACCAGTGTTCGTGTCAGCGCGCGGGTGGCGGTGGTCAGGCGGAGTGGTCCTGTGGCTCTTGCCCTGCGGATCAGCCCCAGAGCGGCAGCCAGTGTGACACGACCGGCTTGAGCTGCGACTTCTCGGGCACACGCTGCAGCTGCATCAATCCGCCCGGTCCGGGGGGCAACCTCTGGACCTGTGGTGGTGGCGGTGGCGGCAACCCCAGCGACTGCCCCGCCAGCAAGCCCCAGAACAACGGGGACTGTAGCTCCGTACCCAACGGCACCTTGTGTAGCTACACCATGGCTGGTGGCTGCATCTGCTTGAACAACAGCTGGCGCTGCAACTGAGCGCCGACGCGGAAACCAGGCCCCGCGCTCCAGCTCGAGCGTGGGGCCTTCGTGGGTTTTTCGAGGCTCAGTTCGACTTGCAGTAGCCGAAGCTCGCGGCCTCGCCGGGTGCCAGGGTGCGGTTGAAATCGACACCGCTGAAGCGTGTCCTCGCGCCGTTCGTCGACGCCACGGCGTTCCAGTAGTTGTCCAGAGTGCCTCCGAGCTCGAGTTCGATGGCCCACGTCACGTTGGCGCTTCCGGTGTTGGTCACGACCACGCTGTGACAGCTGCCCGCGTCCCACTGGCTGTCCAGGGTGTCTTCGACGTCCACCTCGGCGCTCACGGGTCCACTTCCGGAACCAGCGCTCGCACTTCCGCCGTTGCCGGCGCCGCCGCTGCCCGCGTTGCCAGCACCTCCAGGGCCCGGGTCGCCTCCGCTGCCGCCAGCGCCGTCGCCACCGCTATTGGCACCCTCGGCTCCCGCTTCGACCGTTCGCGTGCGGAAGTGATCTGCCTCGACGAGCGCCAAGACGAGCTCGGGGAGCTTCAGGTCGTTGGCCGCGAAGCGATCGGCGAAGGCCTGGGCGGTGCAGGTCGTCTCGTCGGTCTCCTCCTGGGCGTAGCCCCAGCGGTACCACTGCAGGGCGACACAGCTCTGGACATCGGGGCTGTCGGCCAGAATGGCTCCGAGCTCTGGGACGCCCTCGAAGCTCGTGTCGGTGTTGTCCGTCGCCAGGATCTCCCCAGAGGTGTCGATGGGGAAGCCCCGGTCGTCGGCCTGGTAGCGACCGATGCCGTCGAAGTGCTCGAAGCCGAAGCCGATGGGATCGATCAGGCGGTGGCAGCTCTTGCAAGGTTCGTTTGCCGAGTGGGCGCTGAAGCGCTCGCGGTTCGAGGCCTTCGGATCCACCGGCGGCACCTCCACCACGATATTCGGGGGTGGGGGAGAGAGCTCCTGACACAGCAAGCGTTCACGGATCAGCTTCCCGCGATGGATCGGCGAGGAGCTGTTGGCCATCGAATGGGTGACCAGCACGCTGCCCTGAGTCAATAGCCCCGCGTGCTGGCCGTCGTCGAAGTCGATCCGGCTGAAGCCGCTTCCGCCCGGGTGCGCCACGCCGTAGTAGGTCGCGAGCTCGGGAGAGAGAAAGCTGTATGGGGCGGTCAGGAGCTCGTCGAGGCGTCCGTCCTTCTCTTCGAGCACATGGCGAACGAACTCGCGAGTCTCCTCGGCTAGTGCCGCGCGGATACTTGGGTCCAGCTCCGGATAGGTCATCGGATCCTTCTGCACCGTGTTCAGCTGCGTGAGCCCGAGCCACTGATCGACGAAGCGGGTGTAG
>JAGQIY010000423.1 GCA_020430865.1 Myxococcales bacterium | reverse complement strand
TGCGGAAATTTGCCGAGTCTTCCTCGGTTCACGTCCGCGTTGCTCGGGGGCAGCGTGCGGAAGTGCTCAGGGAAACGCTTCCAGGATCTTTGTAGGGGTTCGTGTCCGCTAGAGGTTGAAATGACCCCCATACGTGGGTGTATGCTTCCGCCAACGAGGGGCCGAAGAACCGGAGCGCCAGCGCCGGTCGCGGTGCTGCATGGGTCTGCCAACAGGTGGAAGCCGGCTAGGCTTTTACGATGTCGCAATTGCCACGCGGAATCAATGCGCGTCACGCCGTTGCACCCCGGCCTTGCGGGCTGCGTCCAAGGCGGCGAGCCCGAGAAGGGACGTGAAGATGAATCCCAAATCCTTGGACTGGACTCGAACCCCCCGGAACCGGCTGCTGCGGCATGCACTGCTCTCCGCGAGCGTGTGTCTGTTTCTCGCCAGCAGCGCGACGGCGCAAGTTTCCGCGGCTGATAGCGCCACCGCGCAGGCGCTGTTCGAGGAGGGGCGCAAGCTGCTCGAGAGCGGGAACACCAAGGCCGCTTGTCCGAAGTTCGAGGAGAGCCAGCGCCTGGATCCCGGCGTGGGAACGCAGTTCAATCTCGCCGACTGCTACGAGAAGGACGGTCGCACGGCAAGCGCCTGGAGCCTGTTCCTGGAGGTGGCCGCAGCCACCAGGAAGGCGGGGCAGACGGACCGAGAAGCCGTCGCGCGCAAGCGCGCGGAGGCGCTGCGTCCACGGCTGTCCCGGCTCGTGATCCAGGTGCCACCGAAGAGCAACGTGGAGGGGCTCGAGGTGCAGCGCGACGGCGTGGTCGTCGGCAGGGCGCAGTGGGGGCTCGCGGTGCCGACGGATCCAGGTGAGCACGTGATCCGCGTCAGCGCGCCCGCCAAGAAGGCCTGGGAGACGCACATCCAGGTCGAGAAGGGGCCCAACGTGCAGACGCTCAGCATCCCCGTGCTCACCGATGCTCCCGCTTCCGAGACCGTTGTTGACGAGGACGCGCCGGCCGACGCAGAAGGAGTGGCGTTCGAGGGCGGAGTGGACTCCCAGACGCCGACCCAGCGCTACCTTGCCTACGGCGCGTTCGGAGTCGCGGCGATCGGCGTCGGCGTCGGCACCATCTTCGGCCTGCAGGCGGTCTCCAAGAACGACGACTCGAACGCCGCTGGCCTGTGCGACGGCAACCGCTGCGTCGCCGAGGGCGCCGCTTTGCGCGACGACGCGCGCAGTGCCGGAAACATTTCCACCATCGGATTTGCGGTTGCTGGCGCCGGGCTAGTCGCCGGGGTCTTGCTCCTCGTGCTGGAGCCAAAGCCGACTGCGCCCCAGGCAGACTCCGTCGCGTGGTCCGCGTTCGTCAGCCCCGGCGGTGGCGCCGTGGGTCTCGGAGGTGCGTTTTGAAGCGCCAGCGTCGCCGCGGGAGCAGCCCGCGGGTTTGGGGGTTAGGCGCGCTGCTCTGCGTCGCGGTCGCCTGCAACAGCGTGATCGGTGCAGACGAACCGCAGCTGGTGGATGACCTCGGCAACGGAGGAGTCAGCGGCTCCGGTGCAGACGCCAGCGCCGGAAGTTCCTCTGGTGGTACTGCGGGTACCGCAGGGAAAGGCGGAGCTGCCGGGAGCGCCGGCAGTGGCGGAGCGGCAGGTGCAGCCGGGGCTGGAGGCGCCGCGGGGAGCGCCGGCAGCGCCGGCGCCGCAGGC